>NZ_LUKH01000008.1:0-216109 GCF_001593695.1 Leisingera sp. F5
CTGCGGATGCTGCGCAAAAGAAAAGCGCAGCGGCCGCCGCTGCGCTTTGTGCAAGCCAGGACGCTTGATCAGCTGCCGTCGCTGGCGTCTTCTTCAGGGCTTTGAATGTCGACGGTGGGGACCGTCACGGTCAATTCTTCCGTGCCGGTTTCAATGTCGCCAACCTCGGCGTCGAATTCCGGCAGCTGACCGCTTTCGACAGAGACATCCACATCAGGAAGACGGATTTCCTCGGTCTGATCAATGTCGATCATGTAGATACCAAATGCCAGGACAAGGATGCCAGCGACGGCGGCAAAAATAATAGGAGGTTTCATGATACTGTCTTTTTCGGGTTGCTTCATCCAACCAACGTGACCGCGGTCGGAAAGGTTCCGTAAAAGCCGCCCGATGCGTCAAAAAGTTGCGTGTCTCTGCAAGTCTCAACGAGCTGAACACAAAAGAAAAAGACCCCCGCCGGAACAGCGGCGGGGGTAGTGCATGGACCAATTGGGGACGGGTCCGGCAGCGTTTAAGCGCTGCTAACTTCTGTAAGACGCACAGCACGCAGAATTGTTCCCCAAGAAATGCTAGGAACGCAAAACTCTGTGGCTCTTTTCCCTGCGCAAAGGTGCTGCAGGGCGCCGGTCAGGCAACGTAACGGATCAGACCAGCGGACGTTCACGGACATGGCTTTCCTCACCCGCCAGCTCCTCCAGCTTGCCCATATCATGGATCGTCAGCGTACCTTGCTGCCAGCTCAGGACGCCATTCTTGCGCAATTGTGCAAGCTGCTTGTTGGTGTGGACAAGAGATAAGCCCAAAGCGTCCGCAAAATCCTGCTGGATAAAGGGAAGGGGGGCCGAATTCTTACGAACCTGACCAGTACCTTCCGCGCGGCGAAAGAAACGGGCCATTGCCCAGGCGATCTTCTCATAAGCCGGGCGTTGCCCGACTGCGGCCAGCGCATCACCCAGGAAGTGTTCCTCGACCGCGGCCAGATGGGCAACAGAAAAGGCGCGTTCGGGGTGGAAAGCAAACAGATCCCAGATGTCGGCGCGGTTGAACACGCAGAGCGTCATATCTGTCACGGCCTCGACCGAGTGGCCCATTTCCCCCATCACCCCGGCCTGCAGGCCTAGAAAGTCTCCGGGCATCACAAAGCCGACCACCTGGCGGCTGCCATCGCTTAGCATCTTGTATTTCAGCCCCATGCCGGACAGGGCGGTGAACAGTTGCGGTGATTTTTCCCCCTGGGTCAGCAGGTGGGTTCCGGGGCCTGCCTGCATTTCACCAGTCTTGAAGCGCTGCATGAAGTCGGCTTCTTCCGGCGAGAATTCCAGGAACAAGGACTGCCTGCGCAGCGGGCAGTTTTCGCAATTGGTTGTCATGGCCAGCCTCACCGGCAGAGGCGCGGCTCCGTTCTGCCTGTGCAGATGCCCAGCGGATGCGCCTGCGCTACTATTGTCAGCTGGTCCGGCCTCTGGGAAGAAAAAAGACGCAGGGCAAGACCGCGCTCTCCGTTAGGAGCAGCGCACGACTGACACACGGACCAGATATTCAGGCAGCGGGGTTCTTGGATAGAATCCCGGCTGTCACACTGTCGGTCAGCTCCAGTGCCTCGTCATCTTTCAGGTGCAGCAGATCTGCAAGTGAAGCACGGGCGCGCCCGACCCGGCTTTTGATCGTGCCAACCGCTACACCGCAGGTTTCGGCGGCTTCCTCATAGGAAAACCCGCCTGCACCCACCAGGGTCAGCGCCTCGCGCTGTGTGTCCGGCAGCTGGTCGAAGGCCTGCATGAAATCGCGCATGTTCAGGCGGCCGTCGTGATCGGGCTTGGAGGCCAGCGCCAAAGCCAGTGATCCGTCGGCATCTTCTACCTCGCGCTTGCGCTTGCGGCGCAGCGAATAGAAAGTGTTGCGCAGGATCGTGAACAGCCAAGCCCGCATGTTGGAGCCTGATTTGAATTTGCCGATGTTGGTCCAGGCCTTGATCAGCGTGTCCTGCACCAGATCATCGGCGGTTGCGGAATTCCGGGTGAGACTGAGCGCAAAGGCGCGCAGCGCGCCGAGATGCTCGGTCAACTCATCGCGCGGATCAGCTGTCATTGGATGTCCTTCTTATGAAGCTCAGCTTTGCGCAGCTGCTTCAGCAGATCGGTGAACCGCTCTGGCAGCGGTTCCGCCGCTAATTCGTCAAAAGCCTTCTTCAAGTTGCGGTCGATATGGTCCGCAGCACGAGGCACTTGGTGGTGGTGTTCTGGTTTTGCCATTCTTCCCTCTGCTCGACGCTCACCGGAAGCCAACGCGTCAAGACGGGAATGGTTCCTGCCGGGTGCCGTAAAATCAGGGGTAGCCGGATGAGTTCTCCACCCATCGCAGATATCGATAGGCGCGTTGACGCCGGTTTGCCTGCCTTCTCTCAAGCCGAAGCTCACCGGGGAAGACAGCTGATGTCAGGCCCGTCATCTGCGCCACGATGCGCCATTAGACGGCTGACCGACAGAAGCAGGGCCGCCAGCCTTGCCGTGAGAAAAGCCATCACTGTGAAGCCGAGGCCTGCCGCCATTCCAACCGCGCCGGCAGCCCAGATGCTGGCTGCCGTGGTGATGCCGCCGACCCGCTTGTCGCCCTTGATTATCGCCCCCGCGCCGATGAAGCCTATTGCACCCATCAGCCCTTGGGTCACGCGGGTCGGATCCGAAGACAGGCCCTCGGCCTGCATCTGACGGCCGAATTCCAGCCCCAGGATAACGAAAGCGGCAGCACCAAGCGAAACCATCATGTAGGTACGGATACCCACCCGGCGGTGGCGCAATTCCCGGTCCAGTCCCAGCAGTGCACCGCCTGCCCGGGCAACGGCCAGTCGCAAGGCCCAGTCCAGCTGTGTTGAAGAGCTTCCTACGCCTGCAAATATGTCCATTCAGCCGATCCTCCCCGCCACCACTCCTGTTCCCCGCGCGGCTGCAGGGTTGTGCTTGGCAAACGCTTGAAACTACCAAGAGTTCCCTGACCTGGATCCTCCTGCGGGCTCGCTGCCAGGTACCAGTTCGAATGCTCCTTTGCGCGAACAGGCGCTTGCATCCGTGCTCCGTTTCCTGCGCCTAAGGGCTGTTCTTTAAAGGAAAACTTGCGAGAATCCGATCTTATCCAAAATTTCTCCGGTCAATCGAGGAACCTTTCAAGAAGCCCGCGCGTTGCTTCGGTGCATCCCCAAGAGGGGCAGAAATGTAAGGAGCATAAAAACATGACTCATCTGATCCGCACCACCGCCCTTGTTACGGCTATGGCGACGGCAGCTGCAGCCGGCTCAAAAGTCTCCGAAATAGACGTGACGGCAGACCTGAGCGCGATCGAGAATTACCCGGCAGCCGCAGTCTGGACCAGCCTGGAAACAGACTTGGAAACCGCCCTGGCTGAGCGTCTCGTCGGCCAAATCGCGGATGAAGATACTGAAGAGGCGGCGGAAATCCATGTTGAGATCGACTCCGTTATGCTGGCCAGCAATTTCGAACAGGCCCTAGGCGTTGGAGAATGGATGCTGAAAGGCGATGTGGACATCGATATGCCCGACGCATCCAAGGATATGCGTTACGATCTGACCGTCTCGGCAGACCAGCTGAGTACATATTACCCCGAAGGCACTGACCCTGCCGCCGTCGCGGTGGACAGCGAAGTGTTCTACACCGCCATCATCGATGCCTTCGCAGGCAACGTTGCGTCGAAACTGAAATAAGGAAAAGACTATGCGCATTATTCTCGCACTATTCGCACTGGCCGGCTTGGCCGCCTGTGAAACAACCGAAGGCTTCGGCAGAGACGTGTCGAACCTGGGCAATGAAATCACTGAAGAATCCCAGGAAGCACAGTAGAATAGAACCTGCAGAATAGAACCTGCTGTATTTCCTGGATGCATCTAGCCCGGCGGCTTAACGGCGCCGGGCCATTTGAGCCAGTTGCGTTGGAATGTCTCGCAAAGCGCGCTGCCGGCAGTTCAGACGATGTCTTCAGTCGCCCCCGGCAAAGGTTGCTGCAGTTCTGACATCCTATCGGGGTCATGCGGAACCAGAAGTCCGCGACGCGCCTCGGGGCGGCGCACCTTGTTGCGGCGGATTTCGTTCTGCCACCAGGCAGTTGCACCGGCGGGGTCCAGCGCCTCCGCCGGCAAATCCTCTTGCCACCAGTGCCGCGCCAGCGCATGCCACAGCAGCCTGACCCTGTCTTGCTGTGTGATCCGCAACGCCGCCTCTGTATCCCATCGCATCGAACGCCCGTTCAGATTGGCTGAACCCACCATGGCGAAATCCTGGTCGGTGAGCAGAACCTTGCTGTGCAGATAGATCATCGGTGATCCCGCCAGCACCGAAGGCGCTTCGCGGGCTGCCATGCGGCGTTGAACCGGGCTGGCAATGCAGGCACGCGCACCGAAGGCGGTGCTGATGTCCTGCAGCGCTTCGGCCTGCAACGCCATGCCATAGCGCGCATCCAATTCGCGGCTTTCATCAAAGGCGACTTCCTCGGGCAGCGCGGGAAGGATCAGGATCAGCGACAGGTCCGGGTTTCTGCGTGCGGCATCTGCCAGCCCGCGCGCAATCACGCCGGACCGCAGATATTGGGTTTCCAGATAGATCAGCTGCCGGGCCTGTTCGAAGGCCTCCAGGTGGTCATCTTCGATCTCCTTCAGGACCGTCCTCGGCGACAAGGCCCAGAAACCGGCGCGACGCGGTGCTGAAAGCGTGCGGCGGATATGCTTGCCTTCGGGCGGTTGCTTGCGCAGGGCGATTTCATCCTGAAAGCGCTCCAGATGGCTTGCCGCCTCCTGGGCCTCGGGTCCGCGCACCTTCAGCTGCACATCGGCCCATGTTTCATGCGCCGGCTGGTCATGCTCCTGCGTGTCAAAGCGGCGCCGGTTCAGATCCAGACCGCCGATGTAAAGAACCTCACGATCGATCACCGCGACTTTCTGGTGCTGCGAAACCGGGTAAAGCTGCGGCACCCCCTGACGGCTGGCCGCGGCAGGCCGCAACCGTTTGGGCAGCTTGCGCAGTTTGCGCAAAACGAACGGCGAAAAGGCAAGCCGCGGCACCAGTCCCGCCCGCGCCGGATGCAGCGCGGCGGAGACCGATAGCAGCGCAGCCTGCTCACTGCTGAGCCTTGCCATGATCTTTTGCGCCTGCTTCACCGTCTGCTGTGCGGCGGCATGCAATGGCGCAGCCATAACGGGATCGAAGTCGCTAACCACCAGCCGGACCCGCACCCCGCGCTGCAGGGCATCAGCGATCAGATCAGCCCAGGTTGCGCCGCTTTCCAGCGCTTCGGGGCTCAGCAGGCGGGTGGCGAAATCGAACAGGCGGAAGCTGGCAATGATCTCGCACCGGGCATCCATCACTGCACGTTCGAAGGCAGGCCATGCCTGCTCCGCTGTGATCAGCACCGCAAAATCCCCGCAGTGGTTTTCAGGCGGCGGGCTCTGCTGCATCATGCTCCTGTTCCGTCATAGGGGCCGCTGGTGGTACGGCCCCTGCTACGGCGGGAAAGCCCAGCTGGTAGGTATACCTGTCCTCTGTTTCGCTCGTGGCAGCTTCGCCGTCAAGCTGTGTGGCAAAGGCAGCCATCAGCCGCGCTCCGATACCAGTTCCGCCGATTTCCTCCTCTGAATCCAGCAGCGGTTGTCCTTTGGTGTTGGTCAACTCCAGTTCCAGCCAATTTTCGGCCGTTTCGCGCAGGCTGACGCTGATTTCCGGCCGTCCCCCGTCGGGCACGCCGATATATTTGACCGCGTTGGTCATCGCCTCCGATACCAGCATCGACAGGGTTACTCCTTGATCCTGGCTAAGTGGTATCTGTGCAAGGTCCGTTACAATCGCGACGTCCTGTCCGGTACCTGCATTCATGGAACCGATCTCCGCGATCAATTCGTTGATCAGCTCGCGGCTATCGACGGTGGAAACGTCTGGGTTGGTGTTCAGGCCGCGATGGATGGTGGCCAGCCCTCGCACCCGGCGCTGCAACTGAGACAACATCCGCCGGGCTTCGGGCGTCTGCGCGTTCCGGCCCTGCATATTCATGATAGACGCCACCAGCTGCAGGTTGTTCTTCACCCGGTGATGCACCTCGCGCAGCAGCATGGTCTTTTCCTCAAGGTCAAGTTCACGCCGCCGCTCTGCTTCGCTGAGGATCGCCACCATACGGTTGAAGGACTGCTGGGCCTCCCCGAACTCCCGCGGGGGGGCGTTGAGTTCGAGAGTTGCGTCTTCGCGTTCCCCCAGCGCGTAGCGCCGCATTGCCCTGCGCAATGCGCTGAGATGGCGGATCACCATTTGCTGCAAACCGAGGATAGCAACGGAAATCCCGGCAATCCACATCAGGGCCGGAAAAGCCAGGGTCATCCAGGAGGTTGGGCTGGCGCTCACCGACATGGCATTTTCCACTGGCCAGCTGCCGACAACGGCGACCTGGCCGGGCAGGATCTCACTCACTGCATAAAAACGTTCCAGGCCAGAGCGCGCATCTTCAAAGAATGTGCTGCCGGCCTGCTGCAGCAATTTCCGGCGCGGGACCGAAACCGGCAGTGACTGTGTGGCCTGCTGTTCCGGAACACTTGCGGACAGGATTTCCCCTTGTGCGTCCAAGGTGACAAACCGGATGCCCTGATCGGCCCATTTAGTGCCTGCCAGTGACTTGGTCAGCTGGTGCGGGACCGCGATGGACACATAGCCAAGCAGGATGCCGTCGCGCTGCACCGGGCTGGTTGCCACCAGCTGAGGGCCGCCTCCGCCCAAAATGTCCTGACCCGCTGCAAACGAGAGGCGGGCGGCCTGCCGGGCCTTGAGAAACAGCCACTTCTCGGAGACGTTCCCGATGCTGCCGTCCGAGGCGCATTCCATCGCGCCGTCGGGTGTGATGAAGGCTGCAAAAGTGAACGGATTCTGGCCCTGGGTAAACGCCTTCATCATGTCTGCACAGCGGCCGCCGGTGCCGAATACCGGCAGGATCGCGGCGGCCAGCCCTTCTGTGGCGCCGCCGGCCCGCTGTAGAAGCTCACGTTCTCTAGCTGCAGCCTGCTGGGTATAGGCCAGCAATGATGCATGGGACAGCCGGTTGGCTTCCGCCACCACGGCGTTGGTCTGATACAGCGCGATCAGGCCCAGCGGCAGCAGCGCAAATGTCATCAGCGCGGCCAGGCGTACCAGCAGGCTTCCGGCCTGCAGCCGTGGGACTTTGATCATGCGGCGTTTTGCTGGGCAACGATCCCAGCCGTGACCGTATCAGTCAGTTCCATTTTGTTTTCTTCATCCAGTTCCATCAGCTCGGCCAGGCGGGCACGGGCACGGTTTACCCGGCTTTTGACAGTTCCGGTCTTCACGCCGCACATTTCTGCTGCCTCGTCATAGGAAAATCCGCCTGCCCCAACCAGCACCAGAGCTTCGCGCTGCTCGTCGTTCAATTGCGCAAATGCGGCGTTGAAATCGCGCATGTGGAGCCGCCCGTCGTGATCGGGCTTTTGCGTCAGGGCGCCGGACAACGCGCCATCTGTATCCTCCACCTCGCGCTTGCGCTTGCGGCGCAGCGAATAATAGGTGTTGCGCAGAATGGTGAACAACCAGGCCCGCATGTTGGTGCCGGTTTTGAACTTGTCGATGTTGGTCCAGGCTTTGACCAGCGTGTCCTGCACCAGATCATCGGCTGTGGCCCCATTGCGGGCAAGGCTGAGCGCAAAAGCGCGCAAGGCGCCCAAGTGGTTGACGAGGTCCTCTCTCGGATCAGGTGCGGGGTCAGTCATCGGAGCGGTTCTCCTCAGGCTGATCCGGGGCGCGGGGCGCGCGCGCTTCCTTTTCCTTCAGCTGCTTCAACAGATCGGTGAACCGGTCCGGCACCGGTTCACTCGCGATCTGATCGAAAGCCCGCTTGAGATTTTCGTCAATTTCGCGGTCGGCCTGTTCGTTGCGCGGCCGGGCGCGTCGTGGCTGTGTCATTCAATCCATCAGTTTTTTGCGCAGTTTCTGGAACTAAACGCAGGGAGGCGCGTATAGTTCCATATGTATTGCAAAAAAAGGGACGACGCAAAATGACCGCTCAATCGGGAGAATTGATCGCAAGCCAGATTGGCGCAAACCTACCCTACCTGCGCCGTTATGCCCGGGCACTGACAGGCAGCCAAAGCAGCGGCGACAAATATGCGCTGGCTTCGCTTGAAGCCATCCTGACCGGCGAAAGTGATTACGACAGCGGGCTTTCCCCCAAAGTCGCACTGTTCCGCGTCTTTCATGCGATCTGGTCCTCGTCCGGCGCCCCCGCCGGGGAAGAGGTCGACGGTACAAGTCTGGCGGCCAAGGCACAGAAACACATGCGGCGGCTTACGCCGAACACCCGTGAAGCGCTGCTGCTTCACACCATCGAAGAGTTCAGTGCTGCTGATACTGGCATCATCATGGGCGTGAGCGAAAGCGAAGCCTCTGAGCTGATCTCTATCGCTTATGAGGAAATGTCGCGCGTCACCTCAGGCCGGATCATGATCATCGAGGACGAGGCGGTCATCGCAATGGATCTCGAAGCCATCGTTTCAGGAATGGGCCACAGCGTGACAGGCATCGCCCGCACCGAGACCCGCGCGCTGGATCTGGCCGCCAAGGCCCCGGCTGAACTGATCCTGTCGGATATCCAACTGGCAGATAACTCCAGCGGCATCGATGCGGTTAATCGCATATTAGCCGAACACGGTGAACGTCCGGTGATATTCATTACGGCCTACCCCGAACGCCTGTTGACCGGCGAGGGGCCGGAGCCGGCGTTTCTTATCTCAAAGCCATATACCGAAGATCAGGTGCGTTCAGCAGTGAGCCAAGCGATGTTCTTTTCCTCGACTGAAACGCTGAGAGTTTAAACAGCGCCCGCAGGGATACAGAACACAAGACCCGGTCCGGGTTCCGGACCGGGTAGGAGGCCGCGCTGACTTCAGGTATCGTAGGAGTTAGCGGGAGGTACCGCGAAGGACGCGCAGGATCAGCGCCAGTGCAAACAGAAGGAGGAAAATAAAAAACAGGATCTGTGCGATCCCAGCGGAGGCCGAAGCGATGCCGCCAAATCCGAAGATGCCGGCAATGATGGCAACGGCCAGGAAAACGAGGGCCCAATAGAGCATGCCGTGTCCTTTCGGTTGCGAGTTGCTGCTAGTAAAACCCCTCTAACCGACAAAAGTTCCAAATTGTGGTTCGTGGCTTTATAACCAGTCGGGAGTTTGCTGGGACACGTCAGGGCGAATTCGCAGATCAGGTACAGGCAACGGAATTGGCCGGTACCCTTCCCTACATGACCCGTGGACGGGAAAAGCCCCACCGCAGAAGACCGGCGGTCAAACGCCAGGGATAAGGCTGTATCAGATCAACGGTCGCCGTTCAGGTACTGTCAGTTTGATCATCGCCATTTCTGCAAGCGCGGGCAGGTTCCTGATTTGCAGGATTCCATTCTGCCATATTGCAAGTTTGCTGTCCGGCAGCGTTTTCAGCATCTTGTTGGTATGCACCAGCGACACGCCAAGCGCATCTGCCAGATCCTGCGGGCAGTATGGCAACGGTACTGTACCCTTTACTTCCATGCCCACCGATTTAAGCCGCTCGAAAATTCGCACCAGTGCCCAGAAAATGCGCTGCGAGGCATCCCGTTGCCTCAAGGAAGCGATGTGTTCTCCCAGGAAATGCTCTTCGACCGCAGCTATCCAAGTCATGTCGTAGGCGCGCTCCGGCTGCTTCTGGAAAAGCTCGAACAGGGCAGCGCGGGGAACACGCACAGCGCCATCGGGGTGCCCGCTTCCACGGAATGCTTCATCTCTCCCATCAGGCTGGTTTGCAGGCCGGCAAAATCGCCCGGGAACAGGAAATTAGTCACTTGGCGGCGGCCATTTTCCAGCGTCGCGTAGCGCGTGCCTACGCCCTTAAGCACGGTGTAGAGCTGCGGGCTGTTCGACCCTTCAAGAAGGATTGCCAGCATCTACCGTAAGCTCCCCGGTTTTAAACTTCTGGGTGGCATGGCCTTTTCCCTTCGCAGCTATGTCACAGTTTGATGCGCAGGCGCCGGGAAAGTTCCAACCTGCTTGGGTAGTAGGGGGCGGCAGCAATTGAGAAGCCCAGTAAAAACAGGACACATGCTTATCTGATCGTATCCAGAAACTATCTGATCACTTGCGATATCTGCGATACCATCTCGGACTTCGATCCGGTGGCCGAAATCAGCGTGCAAAAGGGGCATGAATGCGCGCTGATGTAGATCACGCCAAACCGGCGGATTGCGGTGGCTTTTGTCGAAGCGGGATCCGAACAGGTTATCAGGCTCAAGATTGATCAGGCAGTTCAGAGGCGCGGCGGGCGGCTTGTCCTATTGGGAGATGCGGCCGAAGATGAACTGGACGGGCACTCACCGCGCTTGAGATGGCCGGTGCTTGCCCGGCCGGTTTCCACCAGGATGGTTCAGGCGCAGCTGGCAGCTCGCAAGAGCATCATGCGATCCGGAAATGAGTTGCTGCGCCGGGTCAGCTTGCAGCCCAGTGTTGCACGGTCGTTCCGTTCATGTGGCAGGCTTGCTTTGCAAGAGTGGTGCCGACATTGGCACAAGTGTCGCCAAGAGCGGCTGCCAACCCGCCAACAAATCCGTGTGCCGAGACTGAGTAACACAAGGGGTTGGATGTATATCTGAAAACCTATTGAAAGATTTCATAATATTTGCTTCTCAATCAAGTTGGATCGTCCTGCTAGTACTAAATCGTCCTGATTTGACGTGATAAAATGGACTGATTTTACGTCACATCATTCCAATTGGGAATGAAACAAGTAGGCAATCTCATTGGCCTTGATGGCGCCTTCGCGGATAAATGCACCCAAAGTTTATCCCAAGGAGGCCGCATGGACCGCGCCCAGATTGTGCATAAGAATTTCCTGGACCGGGTTAATGCCGCAGACTTCCCTGCAGGTGCGGCACCAGCAGGGCCGCTTGGCGTCTCAGAGGCAGTCGGCACATTCCGTGCACAGGTGTTGAGCCGGGCGCTGGACTTGACCAGCCGGGCAATGCAAAAGGCGGGCGAGGGGTTTTACACCATCGGATCCTCGGGGCATGAGGGGATGGCAGCGGTGGCGCAAGCGTTGCGCCCGACCGACATGGCGTTCCTGCACTACCGTGATGCTGCGTTCCAGATTGCCCGGGCGGATCAGGTGCCGGGTCAACGGATTGCTTGGGACATGCTGCTGTCCTTTGCTTGTTCCAGCGAAGACCCGACCTCAGGCGGCCGGCACAAGGTTCTGGGTTCCAAGACTTTAATGATTCCGCCGCAGACCTCCACCATTGCCTCGCATCTGCCAAAGGCGGTGGGGGCGGCTTATTCCATCGGCGCAGCCAAGCGGCATCAGCCGGAGCACCAGGTGCTGCCGGAAGACGCCATTGTCATGTGCTCCTTCGGGGATGCTTCGGCCAACCATTCGACCGCGCAGGGGGCAATCAACACCGCGGGCTGGAGTTCGGTGCAATCGACGCCGCTGCCGTTGCTGTTTGTCTGCGAGGACAACGGTATCGGCATTTCCGTGAAAACGCCGAAGGGCTGGATCGAGGCCTCGATGGCGCAGCGGCCGGGCATCAAGTATTTCAAGGCAGACGGGCTGGATATCTATAACGCTTTTGCAGTAGCGCAAGAGGCCGCGGAGTATGTACGGACCCGCAAGAAGCCGGCCTTCCTGCATCTGCGCACCGTGCGGCTGTATGGCCATGCCGGGGCGGATGTCCCGACCACCTACCTCAGCAAGGCCGAGATTGAGGCGGATGAGGCCAATGACCCGCTGCTGCATTCAGTGCGGTTACTGGCAGAGGCCGGGGCGCTGCAACCGGCTGAGGCGCTGAAAATCTATCGGGACACCTGTGCGCGGGTGGAGCGGGTTCGCAGGGAGGCCGTCACGCGGCCGCATCTGAAAACTGCGGAGGACGTGGTCGCCAGTTTGGTTCCGCCGAAACGGGACTGTGCGCCCACCAATGGCTCGAGCCTTGAGGAGAGGGCAGCGGCGTTCGGCAGCGACATGCGGGCGATGGAAGAGCCGCAGCCGATGTCGCGGCTGATCAACTGGGCGCTGACGGATTTGATGCTGGAGCATGGCGAGATTGTCATGATGGGCGAGGATGTCGGCCGCAAGGGCGGCGTTTACGGCGTGTCCCAGAAATTGCAGCAGCGGTTCGGACCGGACCGGGTAATCGACACGCTGCTGGATGAGCAATCGATCCTGGGGCTGGCGATTGGCATGGGCCACAATGGTTTTGTGCCCATCCCGGAGATCCAGTTCCTGGCCTATCTGCACAATGCCGAGGACCAACTGCGCGGCGAAGCGGCGACTTTGCCTTTCTTTTCGAACGGGCAATTCACCAACCCGATGGTGCTGCGGATTGCGGGCCTTGGCTATCAGAAGGGCTTTGGCGGGCACTTCCACAATGACAACTCTCTGGCGGTGCTGCGGGATATTCCTGGAATTGTGATTGCCTGTCCCTCAGATGGGGCTGAGGCTGCAATGATGATGCGCGAGGCGGTGCGGCTGGCGCGCGAAGAGCAGCGGGTGGTGGTCTTTGTGGAGCCGATTGCGCTGTATCCGATGCGGGACCTGCATCAGACGAAGGATGGCGGCTGGATGCGGACCTACCCCTCGCCGGACCGGCGGATCGCTTTGGGCGAAGCGGGTGTGCATGGGGAAGGCACCGATCTGGCCATCGTGACCTATGGCAATGGACGGTATCTCTCGACCCAGGCGAAGGCGGAACTGGCGGTCCAGGGAGTAGACGCGCGAATTGTGGATCTGCGCTGGCTGGCGCCGTTGCCGGAGGCGGCGCTGTTGGAGGCGGTGAAAGGCTGTAGACATGTGCTGGTCGTTGATGAATGCCGCATCACAGGCAGCCTGTCAGAGGCGCTGATGGCACTGTTTGCGGAACAAGGCGATGCTCCAACGGCGCGGGTGGCGGCCAGTGATTGTTTTATTGCCACAGGGCCGGCCTATGGTGCCACGCTGCCGTCGAAGGATAGCATTGTTGCAGCTGCTTTGAAGCTGGCAGGAGGCAAGTCATGACCCGTACGGCTGTTTTGATCTGCCCGGGACGGGGCACTTACAACAAGGCGGAACTCGGTTATTTGCACCGCCACCATGCGGACAAGGCGGCACTGTTCGCCGGATTTGATGCGCAGCGAAAGGACGCCGGGCAGGAGGACGTCACGGCGCTCGACGGGGCAACCCGGTTTTCGGTGTCAAAGTATTCCCGTGGGGACATTGCTTCGCCATTGATCTATGCCTCAGCGCTGGCGGATGCACAGTCGTTGGCGGAGGACATCGACGTTGTCGCGGTCACCGGCAACTCTATGGGGTGGTATATTGCGCTGGCGGCGGCCGGGGCGTTGAGCGCGGCGGATGGGTTCAAGGTGGTGAACACCATGGGCACGCTGATGCAGCAGCAGCTGATCGGTGGCCAGCTGGTGTATCCTTTTGCTGGCCCCGATTGGCAGAATGATCCCGTGCGCAAGGCGGAGCTGCTGGCCCTGGCGGCAGAGATCAATGCGCGCGAGGGGCATGATCTGGCGTTGTCGATTGACTTGGGCGGAATGCTGGTGCTGGCCGGAAACGAGGCCGGGCTGTCAGCGTTTGAGGCGGCGGTGCCAGTGCTGGACGACCGCTTCCCCATGCGGCTGGCCAACCACGCCGCGTTCCATACAGCGCTGCAAGCGCCGGTGGCTTCTGAGGGGCGCAAGCAGCTGGGGGCGGAGTTGTTCCAGCAGCCGGAGGTGCCGCTGATCGACGGTCGCGGGCAGATCTGGTGGCCGGGCGCTACGGATACGCAGGCCCTGGCGGACTACACGCTGGGGCATCAGGTGGTGAAGCCGTATGACTTTACCCGTGCGGTACAGAACGCCGCCTGCGAGTTCGCGCCGGATCTGTTCATCGTGACCGGCCCCGGTACCACGCTGGGCGGCGCAGTTGCGCAATCTCTTGTGCAATGCGGCTGGCAAGGGATGACTGGAAAGCCGGCTTTCAAGGCGCGGCAGGCAGAGGCGCCGCTGTTGATTTCGATGGGGGATGACGCGCAACGCTCTTTGGTAACGGGGTGAGCCCGGCCCGGACAGCGGAACTCCCGCGTCTGTTGCCTGCATCATAGATGCAGGCAAACCAGCCTTGGGCGTGGCACTGCCCTGGGGGCAGTGCGGAAGGTTTTTTGCTGAGAAGGCCTTCGGGGGGAACAGTGCCCTGAAGGCCCCGTTTTCAGCGCGGCGCGTTCATACTCGCCTCAAGGGTGAGCTGCGCAAGGTGCTGCGGCTGGGCCGCCCTTGACCTGCAGCTGAACACAGGAAGCGGTTATTCGGCCGCGGCCTGCGGTTCTGCCGCTGCTGGAACTGCGAAACAGGTGACGGGCCGGGAGACGTTGTGCAAGCTGACAGCGCCCAGAGACAGGCCTTGTGATGGATCGCTCAGGATGTCCTGGCTGACAACGACCGGGTGGTTGACAGTCTTGCCGTAGTCGCCCAGCCGGGCGGCGATGTTGGCGGCCTGACCGATCACCGTGAAGTCCAGCCGTTCGCGGGAGCCGACGTTGCCGTAGGTCACGCGCCCGTAGGCGATGCCGATGGCGGCTTCGCAACGGTGGCCGTTCTCCTCGGTGGCGATTTCCTCCAACCGGGCCACGATAGTGCGGGCGCTGTTCAGGGCCTGCGTGCGGGCCTTTTCAGGATCGCTGCCGGCCGGGAACACCGCCAGCACAGCGTCGCCGATGAATTTCAGCACTTCGCCGCCATGATCATGCACGATGGTGGAGGCGGTCTCGAAGAACTGGTTGAGGAGTGCGATATAGTCCTGGCGGCCCAGCTGTTCTTCCAGCCGGGTGGAACCGCGCAGATCGCAGAACATGATGGCGGCGTCGATCTCATCTCCGTCACCGCGGCGGATTTCACCGCCCAGCACCCGGGCACCGGTGCGCTTGCCGACATAGGTTTCCAGCAGCGACTGTGCGTTTTCGCGCTGCATGAAGATTTCATAGTAGCGGGCAATCACATCGGAGCATTCGAATATCAGCCCCAGGTTAGCAGTGGAAAAGCCGTTCGGGTGATCACTGGTGAGGGTCAGCACATTGATGCGCCCGTCAGAGAACCGCAACGGCATGGCGACATAATCAGTGGCCCCCTCCTTGCGCAGGTCTTCAAGGATCGGGAAGGCATCCGCGGATTTGCAGCAGCCGAGCCGGTGGCGCACTCCGCCCAAGCCGTTGGAGACATGGCGCAGCGGGCTATTCTGATAGGCAGGGTGGTCGTGGATTTCGTAAGACGGCGCATAGGTGGTGACCTCGCCGGATTTCTTCTGCCAGATGAAGTTCTTGCCCGCGATCAGCGGGTGCAGCGACCAGGCCATGACTGAGAGGCGGGACAAGTAGATGCCTTGCTCAACGAATTTTTCTGCCAGAGCGGCTGTCAGGTCCTCAGGGGTTTGAACCAGGGCGGCGTCCCGTAGCAGCCAATCGATCACCGGGCCGGAGATATTGCCGTAGTCCGGCATCTCCACCTTGTTGCTGCCCAGGTCGAATTCGGCCTCGGCGCCAGGCATAAAACCAATATGGCCAGAGATGGCCGCTGCCTCCGGCATCGCCTCCTCATAAGACCAAACACCGTTTTGAACGCCGCCCCCAGTCAGCAGCACATCGCGGTAGCTGGCCGTGCCCTTGAATGGACAGAATGTCTGCAAGGGGGTGTGGGGCGACAGCGGTGCAGTCACGTCGTCAGCCGGGAAATAAATTGCGGGTGGAAGGCGGGTTTCATACATCACCTTGGCGCGGGAGCTTTGCGCCAGAACGGTGCCATTGCGGCGGGCCGTGACCAAGCCTTCAAGCGGCTCGATAACAATGCCGTAGCCCCGATGCGGTGCCTGTACCTGTGCATCCATCCCTGTGGTCCTTGTCCTTTGCGCCGGAAATGTGCTGAAAACCAGGACCGGCCGGCGTGGGCCGGTTCTGGACTATGTGGGGTCTGGGAACAGAAATTCCAGATCTGAACACATGATGTTGAGCAAAGCGGAGCCAGACAGTTCAGACCATACGGATCACGTCCCTGCTGATGGCCAGCACATAACCGCGTTTGGCGATGTTTTTGACCAGCAGTTCGCTCACCATCTGGTTGCCCAGCGTGTCCCGCAGGCGTTTGATTCGGGTGGCGCCGGCGGCCTCCTCGCAGTCGGCGGAGGCGCGGCCGGAAATTACGGCTTCGATCTCCGCGCCCGACAGCACGTCGTCGTCCAGCCGCGCCTCTGCCAGAACAGATAGGGTTTCCATCGCGGCGGGGGTCAGTTTGAACCCCATATTATTGAGGTAGACAGTGTTCTCATCGCGGCTGATCAGCAATTCATTGACCTGAATGCCTGACCGTTCGATCTGCGCCATGCGCCGGTTCAGCATCACCAGCATGCCCAGCACCGTCAGTGCAGCCACCAGCATCGCGGTTGCAAAGACCAGCAGCACAAAGATCACCATCCTGTAACTGGTCAGAGTATCAGCAAAGGCGGTACCGGACTGGGCCAGGATTTCCAGCAGCTTGATCTCGGCCTGGGCTGTCAGATCGTTTTCGACAAACAGCCGTTCGACCCGTGCATTGAAGGCATTGGCATCGGGCAGCGTCAGCAGAAGAACAGTGCCGGCAACCACCAGAAGCGCAACCATGGCAGCAATGCCAAGCGCGATCACCCTGCTGCCGGCCGCGCGGGCTTCAGAAACGGAGATAGTAGGATCCGGCATTGGCCTTCCTTTGCTGCAGGCCTTCGGGGCCGAAGATGGACAGGACATTCAAAAGCTTCCAGCCGCCGGGTGCAATGCGGGCCTGGATCTCGCCTCGGGCAGCCTTTTTCTTGCAGGTGCCGGAGAGTTGGATCACGCCATAATGCAGGCGCAGCGGGTTGTCTTGCTTGGCCTTGTAATCAGCATAGCAATCAGCCGCCTGGGCCGGCGGAGAAAGCGCCAGAAGGGCAGCCGCAAGAGCGGGTATCAGGAGGTGCTGTTTCATGGGGGCATCCTGCGGCGGCGGGCGTTGAAATTCAATAACCGCAGGGGGTTGAGGTGACTGATATCCGATAACAAGCGGCCGATATTGCCTGTCTGAAGGCGGTGGGGACAGGTTGGGGTCATCAACGGCGCACAGGCTGCGCATCCGATAATCAAAAGAAAGGTCCCGATATGGCCCAGACACAAGGTTCCAAGCCGCACCGCAAATTCATCGCGCTGATCGTGGCAGCCTCAATCGCCATCACCGGCTTTTCGGCAGCGCCGGCGCGCGCAGACGAGGATGTCGCCAAATTCATCGCCGGGATGGCCCTGCTGGGGATCCTGGGCGCTGCAATCAATGATGCCAGAAAGGATGACGACCGTCATGTCACGCGGACCTATAACCCGCCGCGCGGCCATGGGCATGGCGGCCATAGGCACAATTCGCACAATCGCCATGGCGGGCACGTGAAGCCGCTGCCGCCGCGGGTGCACCGCTATGACTTGCCGGCACAGTGTGTCCGTTACTTTCCGCGCTACAGCCGCAATTATCCGCTGGCCGGCAAAGGCTGCCTCGACCGCAATTACGGGTACACACCGAATCTGCCGCGAGCCTGCAAGGTGACCTTCTGGAACGGCAAACGCGACCGCACCGGTTACAAACCCCGCTGTCTGAAGCAGCATGGCTACCGGATGGTCAACCGCTAACAAAATCCGCTTTCGGGCAGCAGAAACTTGGGGGCTTAGGCCCCCTCTTTTTTGTGCGGGTTGAATTTCGGGCCTGAATTGGCTTTGTGACTGGCATGACACAACCTGACTACAGCCTGGAAGATGCCGCCCTTGCCAAAGGGTACCTGAGAATTGCCGGTGTGGACGAGGTGGGCCGCGGCCCGCTGGCCGGGCCGGTGACTGCCGCAGCGGTGGTGCTGGACATATCTGCCATTCCCGAAGGCCTCAATGATTCCAAGAAACTGAGCCTTAAAAAACGCGAAGCGCTGGAAGGCGGAATTTTGACTTCTGGTCAGGTGTCCGTTGCGCATGCCTCAGTCGAAGAGATTGATTCCCTGAACATTTTACGTGCTTCGCATCTGGCGATGGAGCGCGCGGTAGCAGCACTGGATCCGGCACCGGATTATCTGCTGATTGATGGCAACTTGATCCCCAAAGGGCTGGTTTTGCCCTCTGAAGCAGTGGTCAAGGGCGATGCCTTATCGGTCTCCATCGCAGCTGCTTCGATTATCGCCAAACTGGTGCGTGACAGGATCATGGTGGATTTGGCGCAACAGTTTCCGGGATATGGCTGGGAGAAAAACGCAGGCTACCCCTCGAAACAGCACCGCGCGGCATTAGTTGATTTAGGCGTGACCCCACATCATCGGCGGTCATTCAAACCCGTACACAACATCTTGTATCAAGAGTGAACCGTAGGGTGTTGTTCTAATAAACAAATTGACCTCGAATCCGCGATGACTCATCCTGTGGACAACCTAATGAGCGCAAAAATGCGCCGCGGGTATGAGGCAGAGCAATGAATAAAACTATGACAAAGGGCGCGGCAGCGCTCCCTTTAAACACGATTATGGGCGGTGATTGCGTCGAAGCGATGAACAGCCTTCCGGCCAGTTCGGTCGATCTGATCTTTGCAGATCCGCCGTATAACCTGCAGCTGAAAGGCCAGCTGCACCGCCCCGACAATTCCAAAGTCGACGCCGTGGATGACCACTGGGACCAGTTTTCCAGCTTTGCGGTTTATGACCAGTTCACCCGCGAGTGGCTCAAGGCGGCGCGCCGGGTGCTGAAGCCGAACGGCTCCATCTGGGTGATCGGCTCCTACCACAATATCTTCCGTGTCGGATCAGTGCTGCAGGACGCAGGGTATTGGGTGCTGAACGATGTGGTCTGGCGCAAGTCGAACCCGATGCCGAACTTCCGCGGCAAGCGGTTCACCAACGCGCATGAGACGATGATCTGGGCGTCCAAGTCGGAAGGTGCGAAGTACACCTTCAATTACGAAGCCCTGAAGGCGCTGAATGAAGGCATCCAGATGCGCAGCGATTGGGTGCTGCCGATCTGCACCGGGCATGAGCGGCTGAAGGATGAAAACGGCGACAAGGCGCATCCGACGCAAAAGCCGGAATCGCTGCTGCACCGGATTCTGGTCGGGTCGACAAACCCGGGCGATGTGGTGCTGGACCCGTTCTTCGGCACTGGCACCACCGGTGCGGTTGCCAAGATGCTGGGACGCGAATTCATTGGCATTGAGCGTGAGGAAGCATATCGCAAGGTGGCAGAGAAGCGGATCAAGGCGGTGCGCAAGTTCGACCGCGAGGCACTGGAAGTGTCCGCCAGCAAACGCGCGGCACCGCGGGTTCCCTTCGGCCAGCTGGTCGAGCGCGGCATGCTGCGCCCGGGCGAAGAGCTGTATTCGATGAACCGCCGCCACAAGGCCAAAGTGCGGGCTGACGGCACTTTGATCGGCGACAACATCAAGGGCTCGATCCATCAGGTGGGTGCGCATCTGGAAAACGCGCCGTCCTGCAACGGCTGGACCTACTGGTGCTTTAAGCGTGAGGGCAAGACAGTACCGATCGACGTGCTGCGCCAGCAGATCCGTGCTGAGATGCAAAACTGAGGCCTGGGCTTTTCTGAACGTAAAAAAACCTATTGCAGGTGCTTGTGCTTAACGCACAGGCGCACACCTTGCCCCGCCTGCATCAGGCGGGGTTTTTTGTGCTTCTGCCCTGTGATGCGCTATTCCCTGTTCATATCAGCGCAACTATCTGCAGTAATAACGCTGCAACAGCCAGCGGGAAGAGGGGAAAGCCCATGACCGATACCGCGTTTGCCTCCGGGACCGAAGCCGTTCCAGCGTTCCAAGCCGGCAGCCAGCAGCTGTCATCTGCGGAAAGCAAATTTGCCGAGGCTGCTCTGGATGCCCACAAGCGGCGGGGGTTGCAGCTGGCGGTACGGGCGCGTTGGATCGCGCTGCCCATAATCGCGGTCTTCATCGTCTTCCTGAACCCGGCCTGGGAAATCCTCTATTATCATGGAATCCTTGCACTATTATGCGTCAATGGCTGGTTCATCAGCCGCGCAGGAAAAGTAGGAAAGTCACGGCTGGAGCTGTTCCTGATCTTCCTGGACCTTCTCATCATGACGTTCGGCCTGGTCGTGCCCAGTCCGTTTGACAGCCGCAGCATACCGGTTGCCATGCAGTACAGATTTGATAATTTTCAGTACTTCTTTGTCATCTTGGCCGCCGGCACCATGGCTTACTCTTGGCGCACAGTGATTGCGATCGGGACATGGACGGCTACGATGTGGCTGGGCGCGCTGGGGCTGGTCTGGTGGTTCTCCAACCCGGTTCCCGGCCTTACCGAAGTCATGAACGCCGCCTTGGGTTTTGAGCCCGAGCTGGCGGAGTTTTTCGACCCCAACAGTTTTATGGTTCAGTTGCGTGTGCAGGAGGCAGTGGTATTTGTGCTGGTGGCAGTGACGTTGGGCTTTTCAGTGCGCCGGTTCAACGGGCTGCTCAGAAGCAATGCAAGCCTGACACGGGAACGGGCGAACCTGTCACGCTATTTTTCACCCAATGTGGTGGATCAACTGTCGCAGAACGACGAGCCGCTGAAACAAGTTCGCAGCGAGGATGTGGCGGTGCTGTTCATCGATATCGTTGGCTTTACCCGGTTGTCTTCAGGCATGGACCCGCGTTTGGTGATTGACCTGTTGCGGGAATTCCACGGCCGGATGGAGCGGGAGGTGTTCCGCCATCACGGCACGCTGGATAAATATCTTGGCGACGGGCTGATGGCGACTTTTGGAACGCCGGTTGCTGGCCGGCAGGATGCCACCAATGCCCTGGCCTGTGCTCATTCCATGCGCGAGTCGCTGTTGGCATGGAACAGGGAGCGCGCCCGCCACGGCAAACCGGAGATCCGCGCCGGGATCGGAATTCATTATGGCGAGGCACTGCTGGGTGACATTGGTTCCAACCGGCTGGAGTTTGCGGTGCTGGGCATGACGGTGAACATCGCCGCCCGGCTGGAGAACCTGACCCGCAAGCTGCAGGCCGGGATTGTGATCAGCGAAACGCTGGCCACGCAGGTGAGGGCGGAGCAAATCGGCCTGGATCTGCTGGAAGGTAACACCCGGCACCCGGATCAAGAGGTGCGCGGGCTGGATCAGCCGATGACGGTTCTGGCCTGGGCGTAAGCCCTAGCGCGGCACCGGGTTCTGCGCTTTGTTGTAGGCGTGCCAATCGGTGATCTCGGGGTAGTATGTCTGCCGCCAGCGCCGCACCCGCGGGTTCATCACCCGGCGCCATAAGGGCGGGACCATCGCGGCAATGGTCATCACCGGGTAGCCATAAGGCAGCTGCGGCGCGTCGGCTTCTGTATAATTCTGCAGCAGCGGAAAGCGGCGGTTTGGTTTGTAATGATGGTCCGAATGGCGCTGCAGGTTGATCAGCAGCCAGTTCGATGCTTTATGCGCCGCATTCCAGGAATGGCGCGGCTGCACGGGTTCGTATTTGCCGTCGCCAAGATGTTTGCGGGTCAGCCCGTAGTGTTCGACATAGTTGACCACCTCCAGCTGCCAGATTGCGACGCCGGCTTGCACCAAAAACAGCAAGACGCCGGTCACGCCGCCCAGCATAAGCGCCAGCATCAGCATGGCTGCCTGCAGCGCCCAATAGCGGAAGAACGGGTTCGAACGGTCGGTCCAGGGGCGGTTCTTCTTCGCCAGCTTTTCCTTTTCGGCGCGGAACGCGGAATGCCAGCATTGCCGCAGCACCCGCGGGTAGAACCGGTGGAAGCCTTCGTTGTACCGCGCCGTGACAGGGTCGCGCGGGGTGCCGACATAGCGGTGATGCACCAGCAGGTGCTCGGACCGGAAATGGGAGTACAAAACCATCGCCAGCAGAATGTCACCCAGCCAGCGCTCAACCCGGCTGGACTGGTGCATCAGCTCGTGGCTGTAGTTGATACCTACCGCGCCGGTGACGACGCCGACCCCAAAGAAAACAGCGAATTTGCCGAATGCGCTCAGATGATCGGCACCGCTGACGTACCAGATCAATCCGAACAGCGTGACGAATTGCAGTGGCACCCAAGCAGCGGTCAGCGCCTTGTACCAGGTGAGATCACTGTCCGGCGTTTCCGGGTCGGCGTTTTCCAGATTCAACCCGAATGCCCCGTCCAGCACCGCAAACAGATGCCAGGTCACCAACGGCGGCAGAACCAGTGTCCAGCCGCCGTAAACTGCAGCAATCCAAACCAGCGGCAGCAGCAAAAAAGACATCCAGAACGGCAGGGCGCTTTGCCAGCGGGCAAGGGTTTCGGGGGCGATCATGCCTGTGTCTCCCAAATCAATCAGCGCGCGTTTGCGCCGACACTATGCCCTAAAATCTGAAAACCCAAGAGCGGCGCCGGATACCTTAGAGGCCCTGATACAAATCGAAGGCCTTGCGCATTACTGTGGGCAGGCTGGCGGCGCGGAAGTCGCGGTGTGGTATCAGTTCCTGAGTTGAATTCTGGTTAAAACCTTCAGGCAATTCGGCCGTCATCACCCGCAGGATCAGATGGAAATGAGTAAAGGTGTGGCGCACTTCCCCATCCGCCTCTTGCCAATCCGCTTCAAAGGGCGGGTTCGGATCCGGGGCGTCATTCCACTCCGAACCGGGCCAGCCAAGCATTCCGCCCAGCAGCCCTTTGTCCGGCCGCCGTTCCAGCAGCCATGTGCCGTCGGCAGATTTCGCCAGGTATACGACGCCATTCCGGGTGGGTTTCGGTTTCTTTGGCGTCTTCTTGGGCAGCTCAGCCGCAGTGCCCGCAGACCGCGCTGCACAGGGATCGCGCCAGGGACAGATGCCGCAGGCAGGGTTGCGCGGGGTGCAGATGGTGGCGCCAAGGTCCATCACAGCCTGGGCGTAGTCACCGGGCCGCTGAGATGGGGTCAGTTCTGCCGCGCGTTCTTTCAGTACAGGTTTCACACCGGGAAGCGGGTCGTGAATGTCGTGCAGCCTGGCCATCACCCGTTCCACATTGCCATCCAGAACAGTCTCGGGGCGATTAAACGCAATTGAGGCGATGGCGGCGGCGGTATAGGGGCCGATACCGGGCAGTTTGAGCAGGCCATCGTAACTGTCTGGGAATTCTCCGCTGATACCGCTTGCGACCACACGAGCGCACTTCAGCAAGTTGCGGGCCCGGGCGTAGTAGCCAAGGCCGGCCCATTCGGCCATGACTTCTGCGTCCTTAGCCGCTGCAAGATCGGACACCGTCGGCCAACGGCTGGTAAAGCGAAGAAAGTAGTCCCGCACCGCCGCCACCGTGGTCTGCTGCAGCATCACTTCGCTGAGCCAAACCCTGTAAGGATCGGGGCGGATGCCTGCCGCACGCGCCGCCGGGCCCACCCGCCAGGGCATCCCGCGGGCATGGGCATCATACCACGCAAGCAGGTCTTCGCTCATCGCGGCGGAATTGCTGTTCAAGTCACGCATTCGTTATTCCCTGGCTCGCGGTTTGGCTGGCGCCTGCATTCCGGCTCTTTACAATAGGGCAGGCAGTCACGCAAAAGCTAGATCATGGCATTCAGGCGCAGCACCACACGCGGGTTCGCAAGAACCTCCAAGCTCCTCAACGAGCAGATCCGCAAGGCGGGGGAAAGCCGTGGTTTTGCGGTGTCGCGGCTGCTGACCCACTGGGAAGAGATCGCCGGTCCGGATATAGCTGCAATGGCGCGTCCGGTTAACGTGGGTTACGGGCGCGGTTCCTTTGGCGCAACTCTGACGGTGCTGACGACCGGAGCCAATGCGCCAATGCTTGAAATGCAAAAAGAACGCCTGCGTGAGCGGGTGAATGCGGTTTATGGCTTCAATGCCATCTCCAAGGTGCGGATCACGCAGACGGCACCGACGGGATTTTCCGATGGCCGCGTGGAATTCAAATATGCCCCCAAAGTGCAAGCGCCGCAGCCGCCCGACCCGCAGGATACTGCGGCTGCCAGCCAGGCGGCTGCTGGTGTGGAGAACGACGATCTGCGCGCTGCCCTGGAACGCTTGGGGCAAAACGTGCTGACAAAACAGAAAACGCAAGGAAAGGGGTTCAAATGACCCGTCTGATGTCTGGTGTCTTTGCCGCGGTTGCGGTTGTTGCGGGCGGTTATGCCCTGTCGGGTTTCAACACTCAGAACAATCTGCCGCAGAATCCGCTGGTTGGCGCCGCTGTTGCACAAGAGGCCGAGGTGGACATCTCAACAATCGCCGAGATGACCCTGGGGGCCGCGGACGCGCCGGTCACGCTGATCGAATACGCCTCCTACACTTGCCCGCATTGCGCCAGTTTCCACAATGAAACCTTCAAAAAGCTGAAGGCTGATTACATCGACACCGGAAAGGTGAAGTTCATCTACCGAGAAGTCTATTTTGACCGTTACGGGCTGTGGGCCTCGATGATTGCGCGCTGCAGCGGACCGGAAAAATTCTTTGGTATTTCCGATCTGATCTACAAGGGCCAGTCCGAATGGGCGCGGGCCGGCGGCGCAACCGAGATTGTCGATGAGCTACGCAAAATCGGCCGCCTGGCGGGAATCGGGAATGAGCAGCTGGAAGCCTGCCTGCAGGATGGCGAGAAAGCGCAAACCCTGGTGGCCTGGTATCAGGAAAACGCCACCGAGCACGGCATCGAGGCAACGCCGTCGTTCATCCTGAATGGTGAAAAGATTTCCAATCAGTCTTATACAGAGTTCAAGACGCTGTTGGACGCAGAGCTGGAAGGCTAAACTCTTCCTGCAGAAGAGCTTTAAGCCCGGTCGTATGCCTGGGCTTTTCAGGGCAGAGGTTGCCGGGCAATTGCTCTTTCGGCAGCCTCTGCGAGAGCTGGAGGTCAGGGAGCTGGCGCCGCCTTCTTCAATAGATCCCTTAATCGGTCATCCCCAGCAATCTGCAGCCGCACAGGCAGGGTAATGACCTTGGAGCGGAAGCTGTCTGGCAGGCGGACGGCGTCTTTTTCCGTAGTGACCAGCTGGGCGTTAAGCAGTTTGGCTTCATTCTCCAGCCGGTTCATTAGCGCGGATGAGAGCGGCTGATGATCGTCAAGCGCTTCGGCCCGTGCAATGTCAGCGCCAAGGCTGCGCAAAGTGTTGAAAAATTTCTGCGGGTGACCGATGCCGGCAAAAGCCAGAACGCGGGTACCGTTCCAGGGCATCCCGGTCTGCAAGGGCTGCAGCGCGCCAGCGAAATGCGGCAGGCCCTGCAATTGGCTTGCCCAGGCAGTGGCAAAAGCTCTCTGGGCCTCTTCCGGTCCAAGCGAAAGCACCGCATCAGCCCGTTTCAGGCCAACGCCAACAGGCTCCCGCAACGGGCCGGCGGGCAGGCAGCGGCCATTGCCAAAGCCTTGCTGCGCGTCCACCACGATCAGCGACAGGTCCTTGACCACGGCAGGGTTCTGAAACCCGTCATCCAGTATGATGATGGTAGCCCCTGCATCCGCCGCGGCGCGCGCGCCAGCGGCGCGGTCCTTGGCAACCCAAACTTCGGCAAAGGCGGCCAGAAGAAGCGGTTCATCCCCCGTCTGCGCGGCCTTGTGCCGGCCAGGGAAGACTTGCACCGGCCCCTCCATCGTGCCGCCATATCCGCGGGTCACAACATGCGGTTCATGCCCCTGGTTGCGCAGCGTTTCCAGCAGCCAGATCACCGTGGGCGTCTTGCCGGTGCCGCCAGCATTCAGATTGCCAACGCAGATCACCGGGACATTAGCACGCATCGGGTTGCCTTTGGCGACCCGGGAAGCTGTGGCGCGTGCATAGACCCAGCCTAGAGGCGCCAGCAAAGCTGCCCGAATATCAAAATCACCTGGCGGTTTGTGCCAGAATTCAGGTGCCCGCATCGGTATCCTCGCGTTGGTCCAGCAGGGTCTGGATCTTTTCCAATAACATGTCGGCTGTAGCGGCGCTTTCCGTGACACTCCGCCAGCCGGCCAGCGCCATTTCGGCGGCCTTGTCCGGGGCGGAAAGCGCAACAACCGCATCGGCCAGTTCCGATTGAGTCAGCACCGGCTGGGCAGCGCCCGCCGCGGCCAGTCTTTCATAAAGGTCGCGATGCGCGTGGATACCCGGTCCGTGCAGCAAGGCCGAGCCTAAGGCCGCTGCGTCCAAAGGCGACTGGCCCTGAGCCATAGGATCCAGGCTGCTGGCGATCAAAGCGGCTGGAGACAGGCGGTACCAAAGGCCCAAATCCTCGCTGCCCGCCAAAAGCACCTGGGTGAGGTCCTCTGGTTCACCGCCGTTTTCCCAATCGGCAAAATACAGTCCGCTGTTCTGCAGCAGGCTGCGGGCTGCTGCAAGATCCGCGCCGTCTTCCAGCGCGACCACCAACAGCAGCCGGTGCAGCAGACGCAATGCGGCGCGATGCGCGTCAAGGACACGGGGCAGTTCGCTAAGCTTGGTATGGGCGGCGAGCCAGACCGGGCGGCTGCCCAGGGTCTGCTGCATGGCAGAAAGTTCTTCGTCATTGCAACCAGGCGGAATTGCCGACACCCGCAGCTTGCTGGCCAGTTGCACCCGTTCCGCTGGCAGTCCGATCCGGGTCAGCCGGGCCTGCACAGACTTGGAGGGGGTCAGGATGCAGGTCAGCCCGTCCAGCAGCCGCCGCCGCTGGTCCGGCAGCCAGCGGCTGGCACGGTTGGGCATTTCATCCTCCAGCAGATCCGCCAGCAGCACGCCGGTGCCGCGCTCGCGCATTTGCCGAAGCAGCACCCGTCGTGCTGGCGAGCCTGTCCAGATGCAAGCGTCGGGCTGCCAATGGTTTAAAAACTCGCGGGCCTCGGCCATGGTGTCCTCAGGCAGCGGGCCAATCGGAATATCGCAGCCAACTGTACCGGTCAGCCGCAAACCAGGCTCCCAGCTGGCCAGCACCGACAGGTCCGGGCGCAGGGATTTGAGGCGGCGGCCGATATCGCAAAGCGCTTGATAACGTTCAGGAGTGGTTGCGTGCACCCACAGCAGCTCTCCTTTGGGGCGGGGCTGCAGAACGGAAGAGCGGTTGGGAGTTGTGGTTCGCCGTTGCATCTGGCTCGATCTGAAATTTCCGGCCCAAGGTATCTGCAACATGCGGGTTTGTCTGTGAAAAATTTGCGCATGACAATAGCGCTTCTGCTGCTGCCGCTTAAGGCCAGTCTGGATTAATGTCCAGCGATGCCAGGACCGTTCGGGTCCAACGCCGTCAGCAGCGAATTCTGAAGCGCTGGATTGCCGGCAACCACCCCGTTCAGGCGCGGATGCGGATTGTTGAAGCGCAAGGGCCTGCCGGTTTGATCGGTAAGGATGCCGCCAGCCTCGCGTATCAGCAGGTCACCTGCCGCAATGTCCCATTCCCAGCTTGGGCGCAGGGTCAGCATGGCGCCGAAACGGCCGTCTGCCACCTTGGCCAGCCGGTAGGCAAGCGAGGGCCGGTAGCTGCGGATGAATTCGGGCGGGGTGCCGTCCAACCAATGATGGGCCTGCAGGTTAGGTTTGGCAGCCAGCACTTCAGAACTGGAAAGTTCTGTTGCAGGGGACACATGAATCGGGCTGCCATTGCAATCCGCTCCCTGGCCCTTGGCGGCAGTGTACATCAGCTCCCGCTGCGGCAGGTAGATCACGGCGGCGGTCACCTTGCCGTGTTCAGCGACGGCAAAGGAATGCGCCCAGGTGCGGGAACCTTCGGCAAAACTGCGGGTGCCGTCGATCGGGTCAATGATAAAAACCTTATCGCGCAACAGCCGCGCGTCATTGTCTTCAGTTTCTTCCGACAGCCAGCCGTAGCCGGGCCGCGCCT
The DNA here is from genome assembly GCF_001593695.1 of Leisingera sp. F5. NCBI lineage: Bacteria > Pseudomonadati > Pseudomonadota > Alphaproteobacteria > Rhodobacterales > Roseobacteraceae > Leisingera > Leisingera sp. F5. The sequence continues at coordinate 27,818 of NZ_LUKH01000008.1, forward strand.
GTTGCAGCATGTCTTCGAGCATTGCATTGACGGCCAGGTCGGCTTCGGTCACAGGACCAGCGCCGCCGGGTTTGTCCCAGCGTTTGGCTTCGGGGCCGGAAAAACGGCACGCAATATCGCCGGCCTGTTCCGCCGCTTTCACAAGCAGGGAAAGGTCAGTTGCCGGCAAGGGTCATTCCTTCGATCAGCAGCGACGGGACCACGGTCGAGAGGTGCCGGCGCGCGTCATTGGCGGGAACGATCCGCCGCAGCATGTCAAGCAGGTTGCCCGCGATAGTGCATTCGTTGACCGGATAGGCGATCTCGCCGTTTTCCACCCAGAAGCCCGAAGCGCCGCGGGAATAATCGCCGGTGTTCGGATTGATGGTCGAGCCGATCATCGACGTCACCAAGAGACCGGTGCCCATCTGCGCAATCAGATCATCGCGGCTGGCTTCTCCTTCAGTCAGAGCAAGATTCCAGGTCGCGGGCGAAGGCACCCCGCCGATACCTCGGGCGGCGTTGCCGGTGCTTTCCAAGCCCAGCTTGCGGGCAGAGGCGAGGTCCAGCGTCCAGCCAGTCAGCACACCGTTGTCAATGACAGTGCGCTGGCGCGTCGGCAGACCCTCGCCATCAAACGGGCGGGAACCGGAAATGCGCGGGCGGTGCGGGTCTTCAACAATGGAGAGGGTTTCGGGCAAAACCTGCTCACCCAGTGACCCTTTCAGCCAAGAGGAACCCCGGGCAATCGCGGCGCCATTGGCCGCAGACAACAGATGCCCGATCAGCGAGGAAGAGATGCGCTCGTCAAACAGAACCGGAAAACTGCCGGTTTTGGGTTTGCGGGCGCCAAGCCGGGCCACCGCGCGTTCGCCGGCGGTGCGGCCAATGTCTTGGGCGCTGCGCAGGTCGGTTTGAAAAGTGCGTGAATCCCCGTCGTAGTCACGCTCCATACCTGTGCCGCTGCCTGCAATCCCGGTGCAGGAGAGCGAGCGCCCGGTGCGCTGGTAGCCGCCGGAGAAACCGTTCGTCGCGGCCATATGCACAACATGGCGGCCATAACCGGCCGCTGCGGATTGAACCTGGGTGATGCCGTTGATTTCCTGGCAGGCGGTCTCGGCAGCCAGCGCGTCAGACTGCAGGGCAGCAGGCGCCGGCTCGCCGCTGGGGTCTTCCAGCTCCAACGGCGCCAGGTTCCAGTTCTTGGCCAGCTGCGACGGATCGGCAAGGCCTGCATAAGGGTCCTCAGGTGCTTCCTTGGCCATGGCGACGGCACGCTCGGCCATCGCAGCGATGGTTTCCGGGCGCATGTCCGAGGAGGAGACCAGTGCCTGCCGTTTTCCGACGAACACCCGCAGGCCCAGGTCGGTGCCCTCAGAGCGCTCCGCGTGCTCCAGTTTGCCTTTCCGCACTTCGATGCTGAGGGAACTGCCTTCCGCTGCCATGGCATCGGCGGCATCCGCGCCGGACTTGCGGGCGGCATCAATCAGGGCGTGGCAAAGCGCTTCGGGAGACTGGGTCATGGGCACCTTCTGTTCTGCTCCCTATCAGAGCTATCCAGTGAGGCGGCTTGCCGCAAGGGCGGGCAGCAAAAAAGGGGCCGCACCTGGCGGCCCCTTTGAAAAACCTGTCAGGGATTTGACGGTTATTTGATGCGCTGGCCATTGGCGTGGATCTGGCCGTCCTCGGAGATCGCAATTTTCGAGGTCAGGGTGTCTTCGCCCTCGCCCGGCACGGCCAGCATGCCCATCATCATCCGCGCGCCCATGGCATCGCTGTCGGACATCAGGCCCATCCCGATCAGCTTATCGATCAGGGTGTTTGCGCCGGTCAGTTTGAGGTCAGCCTCACCTGAGGGAGCAGGCATGCCGTCGAAGCTGACGAGGTCTTCGTTGTTGAAGGTGAAGTCGCCGGTGCCGGTCAGCTCGGCGCCTGCTGCGGTGACCTGCAGCTGTTTCACGGTCAGCGCGTTCAGTTCGCCTGGTTGTTCTTCGCCGGATTCCACCGATTCCATGGCTTCCGGATCGAACAGGTCGAACAGCACTTTGCCCTTGCCGGCAAGGTCCAGCACCACGGTGGCTGGATCATGCGGCAGCTGGCCGGTCGGGTCGACCATGCCCCACAGCATGTCCGGAACCGCAAAGTCGCGCAGGGTAATGCCCAGGGCAAAGTCCTGCTCTTCCTCGGATTTGGCGAGCGGCATCATCAGTTTGAAACCGGTCTCCGCCATGCTGAGCGCCAGCGGGAACGGGATCTCGGAGCCGGAGATATTCACATTGGTGCCGATTTGGGACACATCATAGGTCAGATGCTGCTTGTCCATCGCCACCGCGATCGAGCCGCCTTGGGAGTTGCTCTCCATGGCGAAGTTCTCACTGCCGTCCACACCGGATACTGCGCCGTTGCCGCCGGTAAAGGTGAAGGTGCCGTCAAAGGCAAATCCGGCCTCCAGCAGTGCAGCCATGTCGGGGCCTTCCAGACCAGCCGGAACGGTGCTGGTGCCGGTAAAGTTCAGGCCCTGCAGGGCGCCTTTGAAGGAGCCAGTGCCGTTGCTTTCGGGATCGTTGAAACCCATGTCATAGCTCAGGCTGGAGGCAGTCAGCGTCTGGTCATATTTGCGCGCGCCAGCGATTTTCATATCGGTCTTGGTGGCAACGTCGTTCATGACGATCTGAACTTTCGCCACGTCCGCCGGCACGGCCTCGCCGTCTGCAGTCAGCCCGTCCAGCGTCATGGTGACCTTGGAAGAGCTGTAATCATAGCTCATGCTTTCGGCGTCGCCCGACACTTTCATCGGGGTGCCGTCATGGGCATAAATCAGTTTGCCCGCGAAGCTCTCGCCTTCGCCGGAGAATTTGAAGCCCATCGGGAATTCCGCGGGCAGCAGCACGTTGACGGTGCCATCACCGTTTTCCACAAACTGGATCTCCGGGAAACTCACCGTGCCAGAGCCGTCCTCTTCCGGGATCGGCATGACCATCGAGACATCGGAGATGGTCAGAGTGCTGCCCGAAACGGCTTCAGTGCCGGAAACCGTGTAGCCGGTGCTGGTCAAATACGCTTTCCAGTCAGCCCAGACGTCCTGGGCGCTCAGATCTGCCAAGGCACCTTGGGCGGAAACAACCAAAATTGCCGCTGCAACGCCGCTGCGTGCAAAAATAACGGACATAAGAGAACCTTTCTCAGTGAGATAATTGAAATCATCGTCGGCCCGGCGGGCGGTGCCGTCAAGGGGGCCTTGGGCTGGACCGTTCCCCCTAACCGCTTTACCACATGGGTCAGCAGCCACTTGGAGGGACGGCCGATGGATTTCAATGGAAAAACAGTTGCAATTACAGGCGCCAGCCGCGGTATCGGCGCGGATACGGCCCGGGTTTTTGCCGCCGCCGGGGCCAATTTGGCCTTGTTGGCAAGGAGCGAGGAGGCGCTGCGGGAGCTGGCGGAGGAGATCGGCGGAAATGTGCTGACATTTACCTGCGATGTATCAGACTACGCATCGGTGGAGCGCGCGCTGGCCAAGGCACATCAGCAATTTGGCAGCCTGGACATTCTGATCAACAACGCCGGTGTGATCGAGCCCATTGCCCGGTTGGCGGATGCCCATCCCGGCGACTGGAGCAAGCTGATCGATATCAACCTGACCGGAGTGTTCAACGGTGTCCGCGCCGCCCTGCCGCTGATGAAGCCAGCGGGCGGCGGCACCATTATCACTGTCAGTTCGGGCGCGGCGCATCATGCGCTGGAGGGCTGGAGTGCATATTGTTCGTCGAAAGCGGGCGCAGCAATGCTAACCCGGGCACTGGACCTGGAAGAACGTGCCAACGGTATCCGCGCCATGGGGCTGTCGCCGGGCACAGTCGCAACCCGGATGCAGCGTGAAATCAAGACCAGCGGCATTAACCCGGTGAGCGAGCTTGAATGGGAAGATCACATCCCCGCCGAATGGCCCGCGCGGACGCTGATGTGGATGTGCACTGATGATGCGGACGATTGCATCGGCCAGGAAGTTTCTCTGCGCGAGGACAGCATCCGTCAGCGGGTTGGCCTGGTATGATTGATGTGGAGATTGCGCAGAACGGTCTGTGGACCCTCACTATCAACCGCCCGGATAAAGCCAATTCGCTGACCGAAGCGATGCTGACCGAGCTGGCTGAAATCGCCGAACGCGCGCAGGAGGCCCGCGGGTTGATCCTGACCGGAACCGGCAAGGTGTTCAGTGCGGGTGCTGACCTGGACGAGGCGCGGGCAGGCCTGGCGACGTCGCCGGTGTGGGAGCGGTTGTCTAATGCTATGGCTTCAATTCCCTGCCTGAAAGTGGCGGCGTTGAATGGCACCTTGGCTGGCGGTGCCAATGGCATGGTGCTGGCCTGTGACATCCGGATTGCGGTGCCTTCGGCCAAGTTATTTTACCCGGTGATGAAGCTTGGATACTTGCCGCAGCCCTCGGACGCTGGGCGCATGGCGGCGCTGATCGGGCCTTCGCGCACCAAGATGATTCTGGCAGCCGGGCAGAAAATCACCGCTCAGGAAGCTTGCAGTTATGGCCTGGTCGATCGGATTGTAGAACCGGACGCGCTGATGGATACTGCGCAGGATCTGCTGGCGCATTCACTTGAGGCCCAGTCCGAGATCGCGGCCGGGATACTGAGGATGTGCCGGTGAAACGGCTGTCCGGCCTGCGGCTGCAGGTACAGAGTCCTGAACGTCTCGCCGGGTTCTATGCAGATGTGTTCGGCATGGACGTGCAGACCGAAGGCGAGGCCTGGCGTGCGGGTTACGCAGGACAGGATGCAGACCTGATCCTGCTGCCCGGCGGTGCCCAAGGTTCCCACACGCGGGACGAGCGGTATTGGAAGATCGGGATCTGTCTGCCCGATTTGGACATCGCTTGCGAACAACTGCGTCAGAAAGGAGTTGAGGTCTCCGCCCCGCATCAGTTCCGCGACATCGGGTATATGGCGCATCTGCATGATCCCGAAGGTTTTGCGATTGAGCTGCTGCAGCATGATTTTCTTGGCAGCCGGCCTGACGGGGCAGGCAATGCAGCACTGCCGTTGGGCGGCGGGGCGCATATCGGGCAGATCACCCTGCGCACCGGGGATATCGCCGCCGAAGTTTCGGCGCATGCGGATATGAAGGTATTGTCGGTGCAGGATGTTACGGAATTCGGGTTCGACCTGTATTTTCTGGCCTTCACAGACGAAACACCTCCGGATCCGGATTTGCAGGCCGTGGCGAACCGCGAATGGCTGTGGCGGCGTCCATACACCACTTTGGAATTTCAGCATATTGCTGGTGCGCAGTTGCGGGAGAGTCCGGCGTTTCTGGGTTTGGAGACCTCCTAGCGGTTGCGCAGTTTTTCAGCCGCGGGAAAATTGAACGCGGCTGGCGGGGAAGGCGCCCGGCGTCAGAAAATTGCAGATGGCAGCCAGGTTGCCAGGCCGGGGATCAGCCAGACCAGCAGCACCCCAAGCGCCTGCAGGCCAATGAACGGCACGACCCCTTGGTAGATTTGACGGGTGGTGACCTCCTTTGGTGCGGCGCCGCGCAGGTAGAACAGCGAAAAGCCGAACGGCGGCGTCAGAAAGCTGGTCTGCAGGTTGATCGCGATCAGGATGCCCAGCCAGACCGGATCGTGGCCCATTAGGATCAGGGCAGGTGTCACCAGTGGCAGCACGATGACCGAGATTTCGACGAAATCGAGGAAAAAACCGAGCACGAAGATGAACAGCATGCAGAACAGTAGCGCCCCGGACGGGCCGCCGGGCATGTTGCCAAGGATATGCGCAACCCGCTCCTCGCCGCCCAGGCCGATGAACACCAGCGAGAACATGCCAGCGGCCAGGATAGTGGCAAAGATCATTGCGGTCATGGTTGTTGTCGACGTCACCGCTTCATGCAGGATACGTTTCTTCAAGCCGCTGCGCAGGGCGGCCAAAACGGCAATGGCTGCGACCGCAGCCAGAAGCGCATAGAACAGCCCCGCTGCGAGATCGGCCCCGCTGAGGTCGCTGCGTTGCAGGCGGACCGGATGAACCCCTGACAAAACCCCCAGCAGGATCAGCGCGGCGGCACCGGAAAGGATCAACCGGGACGGTCCCCCTGCACGCGCTCCCGCCATCAGCAAGGCACCGATGCCGCCCACCGATGCGGCCTCGGTCGGAGTGGCGACGCCGCCCAAGATGGCACCGAGCACGGCGAAAATCAGCAGGATCGGCGGCACCACGGCGCGCATGACCTGGCGTCCGCTGGGACGGGCCAGCTCCTCCGGGGCGGAGGGCATGTCCTGTGGCCGCAGCACGCCTCTGACCAGGATATAGAGAAGATACAGCACCACCAGCACCAGTCCAGGCACCAGTGCGGCGGCAAAAAACTGGCCAACCGACAGTGCCTCGACCGAGAATTTTCCCTGCTCGTACTGGGCCTGCTGATAGGCATTCGACATCACGTCGGCGAGAATGATCAGCAGCGTCGAAGGCGGAATGATCTGCCCCAGCGTGCCCGCTGTGCAGACGATACCTGACGCTACCCGGGCATCGTACCCAGCGCGCAGCATCGCTGGCAGGGCGATCATGCCCATGGCCACAACCGTGGCGCCGACAATGCCTGTCGAGGCCGCCAGCAGTGCGCCTACCAGCACAACCGAGATGCCCAGGCCGCCCTTCAACTGGCCGAACAGCCGTCCCATGGTGTCCAGCAGTTCTTCGGCAATGCGGCTTTTCTCCAGGATCGCCCCCATCAGAACGAACAGCGGAATGGCGATCAGCACCTGGTTGCTCAGCAGGCCAAATACCCTTTGACCAAGCGCGCCCAACAGCGAGATGTCCATCACCCCCAGGGTCCACCCGAGGCAGGCAAAGATGATCGCAACGCCGGCAATGGAGAAAGCCACCGGAAACCCCATGAGGATCGCCGCCATCAGGGCTGCGAACATGATCAGGTCAAGGTATGCGGTCATCGGGCGTCACTTTCGGAAAACAGGCGGATCAGCAGGGCAGCAGATTGCAGCATCACCAGCACGCAGAACGCCGGGATCAATGACTTCAGCAGGAACACGGCTTCGATGCCGCCAACAGCAATCGGACCTTCGAAAATTGCCCAGGAATTTCGCACCGACGGCCAGGACCAGTACAGAAGCGCCGCCATTGATGGCAGCAGCAGGAACAGGTGGCCGAAAATGTCGATGCGGCGCTGCGACCGGGGGCTGAGGCCGGCATAAAACACATCAACACGCACATGCTTGTCGACAAGCAGCGTGTAGCCGGCAGCAAGCATGAACAGGGTTGCGTGCATATAGAGAACGCTTTCCTGTGCGGCGATGGAATTCACTCCGAACACATAGCGGCCGACCACGATCGCAAACTGCGTCAGCACCATGATCAGCGCCAGCCAGCGCACCACATGCGCCAGCCTCCGGTTGATACCGTCCAGCGCATCCGCAACCCGTCGCATTCTGCTCTCTCCCCACTAAAAAACCGGCGCCCGCCGTTCCGGGCGCCGGCGGCTGTCGCTGCCCGTCAGTAACCCATTACCGAGGCACGGGCGTTCATCTGGCCGTTATCGGCATAGGTCATATAGCCGCCAATGCTGTCGCGGTAGGCAAGGAAGCTTTCGGTGATGCGGCGCACCAGCCCGTCGTCGTCCTCTTGCAGGTCGGTGATCACCTCCTTGGCAGCGGCGCCCATTGCAGCGATCACATCCTCGGGGAACATTTTCACCTGCACGCCATCCTCTTCGACCATCTTCTTCAGCGCCAGGGCGTGTTTGGTGGTGTATTCCGTCCAAACCGGATTGTAGAGGCTTTCGCAGGCCAGCGACACAACCTGCTGCAGGTCTTCCGGCAGGTTCCCGAAAGCCGCGGCATTGACACCGCATTCCTCGGCAGAGGAAGGCTCGCCCACACCCGGCCAATAGTAGTTCTTGGCCACTTGGTAGTAGCCAAGCGCGCTGTCGGTCCAGGGTCCGATGAATTCGCCTGCATCCAGCGCCCCGGTCTGCAAGCCCTGGAACATCGCCGGGCCGCTGGTGGCCTCGGCCGCCATGCCAAGTTTCGATGCCATTTCCGAGGCCAGCCCGGTGGTGCGGAACTTGAGGCCTTTCAGGTCCTCGGCAGAGTTGATCTCGGTCTTGAACCAGCCGCCCCACTGCGGTCCGGAATTGCCGCAAAGGAACGGTTTGATGCCGAAGCGGCCGTACATCTCGTCATAAAGGGCCTGGCCGCCGCCGTGGTACATCCAGCCGAATTGCTCATCCGCGCGCAGGCCAAACGGCTGCGAGCCGAACAGCAGGATGCCCTTGGATTTCGATCCCCAATACGCCGGCACGGCGTGATACAGCTCGGCGGTGCCTTCAGAAACCGCATCAAACACACCGCGGCCCGGAACCAGTTCACCCGCGGCGAAAAGCTTCACTTCGATCCGGCCGCCGGAAAGGGTGGTGATCCGGTCAGCCAGCATCTGTGCCGCCACACCGGGTCCAGGCAGGTTCTTCGGCCAGGCGGTTACCATCTTCCATTGCATTTTGCCCTGGGCAATGGCGGGGCTGGCCAGCGCCGTTGCCGCTGCGCCCAATGCGCCGGTTTTCAAAAACGCGCGTCTTTCCATGTCTCCATTCCTCCGTCTGTCGGTGCATCTGCGATGGGCGGATGCCGGCAGCGCAGACTTTGTTATGTTGTAGGCGCTTTACATTAATATGTAGCTACATATTAATGTCAATCACAGTTGCGCGGTTCGAATTCGCCATTCTGCGCAGAATGCAATATGGAGCGGCGGCAAACATTTTCCCGTTTGACCTGGGGGATGAAAATTGACGGACAAGCCACGGCATTCCTGGATAACCATCCGGGACAGCATCCGGGAGATGATCCTGAACTCCACCTACGGGCCGGGAGATAAGCTGCCGCGGGACGAGGAGTTTGCCGCACGGTTCGGCTGCGCCCGCTCCACCGTTCACCGGGCCATGCGGGATCTGGCTCAAAGCGGGCTGGTGGAGCGGCGGCGCAAGGGCGGCACTATGGTGCAGCGCGATCCTGTGACCCGGGCAACCCTGAACATCCCGATCACAAGGCTTGAGGTCGAGCAGAAAGGCTGCGTGTACCGCTACCAACTGATCCGGCAGTCGGTACAGCGATCCAGCCCGGCCATAATGGCAAATTTCGGCCTGCATGAAGCCCGGCCGATGCTGCGGGTCGAAGCTTTGCATCTTGCCGACAGCCGCCCCTATATCTTCGAGGACCGCTGGATCTGCCTGGAGACTGTGCCGGAAATAAATACGGTGGACCTGACACGCGAAAGCGCAAACGAATGGCTTGTCCGCAACCGCCCCTACAGCAGGTGCGATTTGCGCCTTTATGCCCGCCCTGGAACCAAAAACGACAGTGAAATTCTCCAGAGTGCGATCGGAGACGCGCTGTTTGTCATGGAACGCACAACCTGGATCGGCGACGCCCCGATCACCAGCCTGCGGGCCGTTGCCCACCCGGGTTATCAGCTGTTCACTCAGGGATGATGGAGTATGAACGCTCGGAAACGGCCGGCCGCTAAGCGGGCAGATTGGATCGGACGTGCACGAGCCTCAGGGGCTCGGTGCCGTGAATTGAGACGCTGGCGCCGGGCGCTGAAAACAGGCACTGGCAAGGGGATGGCATGATGGAATCTTGGGATGCAGTGGTGATCGGCGCCGGGCCTGCAGGGCTGATGGCCGCCGAGGAGCTGGGCCGCGCCGGGTATCGCGTGCTGGTGGCAGAAGCCAAGCCATCAGTGGCGCGCAAGTTCCTGATGGCGGGCAAGTCCGGATTGAATCTGACCAAGGACGAACCGTTTGACCAGTTGATCACCCGCTATGGAGAGGCCGCAGACTGGCTGTCGCCAATGATCCGCGTCTTTGATGCAGAGGCGGTTCAGAATTGGGCGCGGGAACTGGGGAGCGAGCTGTTCACCGGCTCGACAGGCCGGGTGTTTCCGACGGTCATGAAAGCCTCACCGCTGCTGCGCGCTTGGCTGGCACGCCTTGATGGTTTCGGCGCACAGGTCCGTACGCGATGGCGCTGGGCCGGCTGGGAGGGCACGGTGCTTGCTTTTGAAACACCGGACGGGCCGAAGCAGATTGATGCCAGGGCGGTTGTTTTGGCTCTGGGCGGCGCCAGTTGGGCGCGGCTTGGGTCGGACGGAGGCTGGGTCCCTCTGCTGGGTGGAAAAGCCGTAGAGATTGCCCCGTTCAAACCTGCCAATGCAGGGCTTCTGGTTGATTGGTCCGATCACATTGCGCCGCAATTCGGACAGCCGCTAAAGGGCATCGCATTGCATGCCGGCTCTTTGTCTTCACGCGGGGAAGCCGTGATATCGGAGCACGGGCTGGAAGGGGGCGGCATCTACTCCGTCTGCGCCGCAGTGCGGGATAGAGAGACACTGCGGATGGATCTGCTCCCGGATCTGGAACTGGCAGAAATTGCACGCCGCCTGTCCCGCCCGCGCGGCAAGGCGAGCTTTTCTAATCATCTGCGAAAGGTGTTGAAGCTGGGAGCTGCAAGGGCAGCAGTGTTGCAGGAATTCGGACGGCCTTTGCCACAGGATGCCCCTGCCCTGGCCGGGTTGATAAAGACGCTGCCAGTCAAACATGCAGGCCTGCGGCCTATGGACGAGGCGATCTCCACGGCCGGCGGCGTGCAGCGGGAAGCGCTGCATGGGAACCTGATGCTGAAACAACTCCCCGGCACTTTCTGCGCCGGGGAAATGCTGGATTGGGAGGCGCCGACGGGCGGCTATCTGCTGACAGCGTGCCTGGCTACCGGGCGTTGGGCGGGCCGGTCAGCGGCAGGCTACTTGGCGAGTGCGGCAACCCGCTGATAGGCGTCGCGTTTCCGCATCCGTTTTCCATAGCCTAGCAGCTTCTCGCCTTCGATCGGGAATTTGGCGCTATGGGCCCAATTCAGGCAATGGGTGCAGATGATGTCGGCGATTGTGAATTCCGTACCCATCAGGAACTCTGCGCCCATCTTACCTTCAAGCCGCGCCAGATTGTGGGCAAATTCCCATTTCAGGCTGCCTTTCACTTCCGGCACCCGCTGATCTTCGGGCAGGATAAAACTGTGGCGGGCCGCGGCCCACAGCACAGCATCCACTTCGTCCAGCAGGAGATGCGTCATAGCATCCTGCTTGGCGCGGGCTATCGTGCCAGCAGGTGCGGTCAAGGCGCCGTGCTTGTCAGCGAGATATGTGAGAATGGCAGTTGAATCGCTGATGGCCTCGCCTTCGGCCTGAAGCACTGGCACCTTGCCTGAGACATTAAGCGCCTGAACTTCCGGGCTGCGGGGGGCGTGCTGTTTCAGCTCATAGGGCTGCCCAAGCTCTTCCAACGCCCAAAGCACCCGGAAGGTGCGGGTGAGCGGAATGCCGGTGACGGTATACATCGTCTCTCTCCTGTTATGTGTCCCTAAGATGGGCGGCACAGCAAGGGGGATCAAGCCGGGGCAGACATTCCCGGATCAGCGGGCGCGGCCCAGCATGGCCAGCCGGATCAGGGCGCGCTCCATCAGCGCCAGCGCCGGCGCGGTCTGGCCCGCGGAACGCAGCGCCAGGTCAGTATCGGTAATGATCGTCAGCGCGGTCTCCAGCCGGTTTGCGCCCCAGTTCTGCGCCTGGCGCAGCATCCGGTCGCGGCGTTTGCCGTATAGCGGCGGGCGCAGCTGGCCGATGCCCTGGGCAGGGCCGCCGGGTGCAGCGGCAATGGTGTAGAGCGTGCGGAAATGCCGGGTTGCTCCGATGCAGAGTGTCACAGCGTTGGTGCCTTGCGCCTGCAGGCGGCGGATCAGCGGGCCGATTTCGGCACTGCGGGCTTCGGCTACCACATTCAGAACATCGTCCAGCGCGGCCTCGGTCGATTGCGGAGCAACGGCGCCGATATCCTCCAGCGAAAGCGGGCTGCTGTCGCCGTGTTTATAAAGCGCCAGCTTTTCGATCATGCGGGAGAAATCGCCGGGACCGGTATCATTGGCGATATCCGTCAGCGCTGACATGCTGTCACCGGGAACGTCTCGGATACTTGCCTCCCCCAGGATCCGCTCAATCTCGGCACGCGAAGGCGGGTCGTCGTAGATGCCAACCGCATAGGCATTGTTGTGGCCTTCAAACGCCTTCCGCAGTTTCGAGGTGGCCTTGAGTTGCCCTGCTGTGACCACAATCTGCGCATCCCCCGGCTGCCAGTCTTCCAGCGCTGTCGCAATGGCAGGCGTGGCGGTGTCATTGGCGCCTTCGACAAAAACCGCCCGGACACCGGGAAAGAACCCCACCGCCTTCACGGCATCCAGCAGCTGTGCTGGATCCTTGCGCAGGTCGCTGCCGGGCAGGCGGGTCAGGCGCATTTCCTCTTCGGCACCGGGGCCAAGCAGGGCTGCCAGCACTTGCTGCCGTTTCAGCGACACGCGCATTGCGTCGGCGCCATAGATCAGGATGCCGGTCTTGCCCGGATCAGGCTTGACGAAATAGCCGTCGGCTTCGCGCGGAGAGAGCTTCATTCCGCCTGAGCGGAGAGATCCGCGGTCGCCAGAATCTGCGCAGTGATCTGATCGGCCAGGATCACCATCAGCCGCTCATGCGCGTCACGTTCACCTGCCAGCGTCTCCACGGTGGAGCCGGTGGCGGAGTAACCGGTGAAATTCTGCACGGTGCCGCTGGAAGTTACCTTGCCATCCGACAAGCGGGTCAGTGAAAAGCCAGCACTGCCGATCACCGAATAGCGGGTGATCTCATTGCCCGCAGTGATTGCCTGGCCTTCTTCCTGGGTGCTGAGTGTCAGGTCCAGCTTGTACGCAGCACTGGCACCGCGGCCCAGGCGCTGCTCCAGATTCTGCACCAGGAAGTAGGCATCAGTTCCACTGGCGGTCTTGATCTCCTCCGGAGCCTGAACCTCGATCTGGCCATAAAGCGCAGTTCCGGTGCCACCGGGGGCGTACACCGGGGTAAAGCCGCAGGCCGCTGCCACAAAGGGCAGCGCCATCAGCAAGGTTCTGCGGTTAAGCAACGACATTCACAATCCGGCCCGGCACCACGATCACCTTTTTCGGCGCGCCGCCATTCAGCGCCTTTTGCACAGCTTCGTGCGCCAGCGCGCGTTTTTCAACCTCTGCCTTGTCCAGATCCTTGGCGACTTCGATTTCACCGCGGCGCTTACCGTTGATTTGGATCGGCAGGGTGACGGTGTCCTCAACCAGCATGGCTTCGTCTGCGACCGGCCAGGGCGCGGTAGCGCACAAGCCCTCGCCGCCCTGGTGGTTCCAGATGTCTTCGGCCAGGTGCGGGGTCATCGGCGCCATCAGCTGCGCCAGGGTCATAATCGCCTGTTTCTGCACCTTGGCACCTGCCTTGGATTTGGCGAGGGTGTTGGTAAAGGCGTAAAGCTTGGCAATCGCGGCATTGAAGCCAAAGGAATCGACGCCCAGGGTCACATCGCGGATGCATTTATGTGTCTCGCGCAGCAACGCCTCGTCGCCTTCACCCGCCGCATCCGGGTCCATTTCGCCGATCCGGTCGCACAGGTTCCAGACCCGGTTCAGGTGTTTATAGGAAGCCTCGGCCCCGGCGGCGGTCCATTCCACATCGCGCTCGGGCGGCGAATCGGACAGCACAAACCAGCGGGCGGTGTCGGCGCCAAACGACGAGATGATATGCAGCGGGTCCACAACATTGTTCTTTGACTTAGACATCTTGGCGGAGGGGATGATCTCCACCTCGGTGCCGTCTCCGAGGAAGCCCTTGCCGTCGCGCAACTCCACTTCCTCGGGGTAGTGGTAGACTGGGCGGTGGTTGCCGCCGGTGGTCTTGTAGATCGCGTGGGTCACCATGCCTTGCGTGAACAGAGCATCAAACGGTTCTGTTGATTTCTCTGGCAGGTGGCCGCAAATCTGCATCGCGCGGGCAAAGAAGCGGGAATAAAGCAGGTGCAGAATCGCGTGCTCGATGCCGCCGATATACTGGTCGACGTTCATCCAGTATTCGGCCTCGGCCATATCGGTCGGCGTTTCTGCGCGCGGGGCGGTGAAACGGGCAAAATACCAGGACGAATCGACGAAAGTATCCATGGTGTCGGTTTCGCGCAAAGCAGGCTTGCCGCAGGAGGGGCAGGCACAGTTGCGCCAAGTCGGGTGGCGGTCCAGCGGGTTGCCCGGCACAGAGAAGTCGATGGCCTTGCCGTCTTCGTCGTAAGGCAGCGCGATCGGCAGGTTCCCTTTCTTCTCAGGCACCACGCCACAGTCTTCGCAATGCACAACGGGAATCGGGCAGCCCCAATAGCGCTGGCGGCTGAGCCCCCAGTCGCGCAGGCGGTATTTGGTGACGCCCTGGCCCCAGCCGGCTTGTTCCGCAAAATCCACGGTGGCGTTGATGGCTTCTTCACCCGTGGACTCGGTCAGCCCGGCAAAGTGATCGACCCAGCGGACCTTTTCGGTCTTCGGCGGCACGAAGGCTTCGTTGGCAACCGGCGTGTCATTGTCCAGCGCAAAGAAGGTATCGGTGACCGGCAGATCGTACTTGCGGCAGAAGTCCAGGTCGCGCTGGTCATGCGCCGGGCAGGCAAAGATCGCGCCGGTGCCGTAGTCCATCAGGATGAAGTTGGCGATCCAGACCGGCAGCTCCCAGTCGGGATTCAGCGGGTGCTTTACCCGGATGCCGGTGTCATAACCCAGCTTTTCTGCGGTCTCGATGGCTTCTTCGGTGGTGCCGCCTTTGCGGCATTCGGCGACAAAACCCGCGACTTCTTCCGATTCGGCCTCCAACGCCTTGGCAATCGGGTGGTCGGGCGAGATACCGACAAAAGACGCGCCCATCAGAGTGTCGGGGCGAGTGGTGTAAACCTCAATCGGTTCTGCGCCGTCGGTGCGTTCAAACGAAAACTGCAGGCCGCGCGATTTGCCGATCCAGTTTTCCTGCATCAGGCGCACCTTGGCGGGCCAGTTCTCCAAGCCATCCAGCGCCGACAGCAGCTCTTCGGACATATCAGAGATCTTGAAGAACCATTGGGTCAGCTCGCGCCGCTCCACCAGCGCACCGGAGCGCCAGCCGCGGCCATTCTCGACCTGCTCGTTGGCCAGCACCGTCATGTCGATGGGGTCCCAGTTCACCACCGCGTTTTTGCGGTAAACGAGGCCCTTCTCCAGGAAATCCAAGAACAACGCCTGCTGCTGGCCGTAATATTCCGGGTCGCAAGTGGCAAACATGCGTGACCAATCCAGCGACAGGCCCAGCGGTTTCATCTGTTCAACCATCGTGTCGATGTTCGAATAGGTCCAGTCTTTGGGGTGCCCGCCCGAGGCCATCGCCGCATTTTCGGCTGGCATGCCAAAAGCGTCAAACCCCATTGGGTGCAGTACGTTATGGCCAGTAGACAGTTTATAGCGCGCGATCACGTCGCCCATCGTGTAGTTGCGCACGTGGCCCATGTGCAGCTTGCCCGACGGGTAGGGAAACATCTCCAGCACATAATACTTCGGCTTGCCGCCGGTGCGCTTGGCCTGGAATATCCCGGCCTTGTCCCAGGCTTCCTGCCATTTAGCTTCGATTTCCGGGGCTTCGTAACGCGACATCAGAGCGGTCCTTTGCATGAAAACGCCGGGCAAGTGGCCCGGCGCTTCTGATAATGGGGTTTGGCTGGTGTTTCCAGAGCGCAGCGGGTCAGAGTTTTTTGTCTGCGATTCGCAGCTGCCGCGCGCGGGAAAGAATCGCATCCTCAACTGCGCGGGACGTGCTGGCACTGACCGGGCCGCCCTTGGATTGCAGCGCAACGTTCAGGGAACGCGCGTCCAGGGCCGGGTCCTTGATGTGAACGGTGGCCCGGTAAGTGCGGCCGCCGCCCGGCGGGGTGCCATAGCCCGTGACGATAACACCGGTGAATGGATCGACCGATTGAACCGGCAGGAAGTTCAGCACGTCCAGGCTGGCAGCCCATAGATACCGGTTGACCTGCACATTCTGGTCAGGCTGGCCGCGGAATACATCCCAGATCGAGGACTGTGTCGCGGCGCCTTGGATCTCTTCCTTATGGCTGATCGTCCGTGCGGTGCTTGCCGGCGGCTTTCCGCCTTTATTACCGCCACCGCAGGCCGCAAGGCCAAGACAGATCGCGCCGATCACTGTTACCCGCAGGGTCTTTCCGTATTTCATAACCGCTCCCGGAGCCATTTTCTGCGCGAACACCTAACGCAAGCCGCGCCGGCGGAGCAAGGCCTTAGCGTCTATAGTACTGCTCCAGTGCGCGTTTCCGGGGAATTCAGGGCATAGAATGGATGAAGGTTCTTCAGGACGGGCGACGCGGCAGGGGGGACTGTGGCAAAGCTGCACCATCCCGCGGCGCATCGTTTCGCCTGACTTTCCCAACACTTGCCAAAACGGGGGTGAAAGAGCGAAACCCCTTGGCATACCCACGCCGGATTCCCCGGTTTGGGCTTAAGATTAGAAAACCGAGGGAAAAACGATGAAAAAGGTTCTCTTCGCGACCACCGCGCTGATCGCCACCGCAGGCATGGCCGCGGCTGAAGGTGTCAACATTTCCGGCTACGGCCGTTTCGGTCTGGACTACAACGAAGCCAACGACGTGACCGGCAACCTGGACAACACCGATGCAACCAACATCACCAGCCGTTTCCGCCTGACCTTTGATGTGTCGGAAGAAACCGATGGCGGTGTAACCGTTGGTGCCCGTATCCGTGCCCAGGCAGAAAACCGTGACGGCGCTCAAGGCAATGCCACCTTCTCCAGCCCGCAGTTCCACGTCGCATACGGCGGCCTGCGTGTGAACGTTGGCAACATCTGGGGCGCGATCGACTCCGCACCGGGCCTGTACCTGAACACCACCTCGGTTGGCACCGGCATCGACGGCATGGGCTTCAACTCCCTGGCCATCAAAGGCGCTGGCTTTGACACCTTCACCTCTGCTGGTGCTGGCGTTGGCGGCATCGAAGCCATCTACTCCGCTGGCGGCTTCACCGGCCACATCTCCTACTCGAAGCAGAACGGCGTCGCAGGTACCTCTACCGACGCAAACGGTGTTGAGCGCACCGCGCTGATGCTGAACTACTCGTTCGGCGATTACTTCGTGACCGGTGCATACCAGTCCGCAGACAACGGTCGCACCATCACCAAAGGTGGTGTTGCAGTTGAAGCCGACGACGATCTGATCTTCCTGGCAGGTGGTGCTGACTTCGGCCAGTTCGGCGCGACTCTGCAGCTGGCTCAGACCGAAGAAGCTGACAGCGTTACCCTGGCTGGCGAAGCTGAAATCGGCGCAGCCTCGACCCTGATCGCATGGGTGAACTCCACCGACATCGATACCGGCGTGACTGCAGGTCAGACCGTGACCGACGGCACCGCATTCGGCATCAACTACGAGTACGACCTGGGTGGCGGCGTGACCTTCGTTGCTGGCTACGTGAACACTGCAGCCGACAACGACGACAACTCCGTTCAGGCAGGTCTGCACTTCAGCTTCTAAGCTGAAGTTCACCTAGCGTGAATTCGGGGCGGGTTCCTTCGGGAGCCCGCCCTTTTCTTTTGCCCCTTAACATTTGCAGGCAAACAGTGTTTTTTGCGGCCAAACAGCTATGAGGCCATATCCATGCCGCTTGAAGATATCAGTTCTCGAATCGCCAAAGCTGAACAGCAGGCCGGCCGTATGCCGGGCAGTGTGCAGCTGATTGCGGTTTCCAAGGTGCAGCCGGACGAGCGGGTTGAGGCGGTGCTGCAGGAAGGCCATCGCTGTTTCGGTGAAAACAAGGTGCAAGAGGCCGCTGGAAAGTGGCCGGGATTCGCGGAACAGTTTGACGGCATCGATTTGCATTTGATCGGCCCGTTGCAGACCAACAAAACCCGCCAGGCGATGGAGCTGTTTGACAGCATCCACTCAGTCGACCGGCCCAAGCTGGCCAATACGCTGGCCCGGCTGGCGCAAGAGCTGGGCAAGTGCCCGGACTTGTTCGTTCAAGTGAATACCGGCGAGGAGGAGCAAAAGGCAGGCGTGATGCCGTCCGATGCAGATGCTTTCATCGCAGACTGCCGCCAGCTTGATCTGCCTCTCAAGGGGCTGATGTGTATCCCGCCTGCGGAAGAAGAGGCCAGCCTGCATTTCGCGCTGCTGGCAAAGATTGCTGAGCGCAACGGATTGAAGGGTTTGTCGATGGGAATGAGCGGCGATTTCGAGAAAGCCATAGCACTTGGTGCCACCCATGTTCGCGTCGGCTCTGCCATTTTCGGTGCCCGCACCTATTGAGGTACAAAAGTTTTGGGCAAAACTTTTGCCAAGACTTTTTGAAAAGTCTTGGCTGCGTCAGGTGCGCGCTAGCTGCGGGACGATAACCCGGGATCCAGGTTGAACCCGGTCAGCAAGCCAATGGAGATCCGCGCGTGAGAAAGCGATGCAGCCTTCAGTGGGGTATCCAGGCCCCCTCCATTGGTGAAGGAAGATCGCAGAACCGCGTCCCGGAGTTGCGGCTGGCCAGTTCCAATCGGTGATCAAAACCAGATCATACAGCGGATCACTGCGCCGCAGTCTTTCATGGCTGAACGGGTGCGGTGTCCGCACATGGTGGTTGTAGTTCACATCTCCTGAATCATCCGACCATAGGTCCCGCGGACCAATGGGCTTGGCCCAGGAGACAGGGCGGCACAGCCTGTCGGGGCGGTAATACATGCCTGCAATGCGATGTACTCCGACGGGAGTCGCGCCATCCCCTTCGCGTTTGTTCCGGGACAGTCCGCCTTTGCCGATTGTGCAAGGCAGCACACGCCCCAGAAAACGCACGCCGCGGGGTGTCAGGACCAGATCGGCAGGTGATGTCACAGCATATGCCCCGACTTGCGGGCCTTGGTCGCCAGGTAGTGCTGATTGTGGGCATTCTCACCCACTTTCAGCGCAACACGCTCTGCCACATGCACGCCGGTCTTCTCCATCATCGCAATCTTGTTCGGGTTGTTGGTCAGCAGCCGCACTTGGGAGAATCCCAATTCTTGCAAAATAGAGGCGCCCAGCCGGAAGTCGCGCTCATCATCCTCAAACCCCAGACGGTGATTGGCCTCCACTGTATCAAAGCCTTGGTCCTGCAGGGAGTAGGCCCGCATTTTGTTGGCAAGGCCGATCCCACGGCCCTCCTGATTCAGGTACAGAAGGACACCCGCACCTTCCGCGCCCATCTGTGCCAGTGCGCCGTGCAGCTGCGGGCCGCAATCGCATTTCAGCGAGCCTAGCACGTCGCCGGTGAAGCAGGCCGAATGCAGCCGGGCCAGAACCGGCTTGGATCTGTCGGGGCGGCCGACTTCCACAGCATAATGCTCCTCGGCGCCATCCTCCGGGCGGAAGATATGCAGCCTGCCGGCTTCGGCGGCATTCATTGGCAGGCGGGCAGCTGCGACCGGGTGCAGGGGGGAGCTTTCACTCAGCAAGGGTTCTGCGGCTGTACGCGAAATGGCGGTAAGGCTGTGGGCCGCGGCAAATCCGGACGGATCGCTGATGGGCACAAGAGCAGCAGCTGGCAGCAGGCGCGCGGATTTAACCAGTGCAATTGCCAGCCGGTGCAGGTCTGCATTGCCGCCGCGCTGGCTGGACAGCGGACCCTTCATCGGTGTGTTCAGATCATCCGCCGGGTCGGCCAGCGACTGGATCCATTTCAGATCCTCAGTGCCGGGGACAATTATACGGGCGGTGTCCGCATCATACACCCGGGCCTTCAGGGTTTCCGCTCGCCGGGCGGTCAGCGCCAAAGTCGGAACGCCCAAGAAACGCATGTCTGCCAAACGTGCGTCTGTCAGTGATTCCACAGCAATTGCCAGCGCGGCCTCCGGGCCATCGCTCAATACCACCGGCAGGCCCATGCGCAGATCGACCCGGGCACGGGCCAGCAGTTCGATTATAGTGGGCATCAGGCTCATACGGGGATTCCGGTGTTATTTTGTAACAAAGGCTCGCTGTCTTTACGCCCAAATGCAACGGATGTGAAACATTTTCCCTGCCATGGACACGTCGGCGTGAGAGTATTGCAGCAAATCTTGCCGAGGGCGCAAGGGATGCGCATGTGTGGTCGAGTGAACAGGAGGGCGAGCTGATGGCGCAACTGAAGAAAATTCTGCTGGTTGATGATGATGAAGACCTGCGAGAGGCCTTGAGCGAGCAGCTGGTGATGACCGAGGACTTTGATGTTTTCGAGGCGGAAAACGGTCAAGGCGCAATGGAGCGCGCCAAGGAGGCCCTCTATGATCTGATTATTCTGGACGTGGGCCTGCCCGACACCGACGGGCGCGAGTTGTGCCGCTTGATGCGCAAGCAGGGGGTGAAAGCGCCTGTCCTGATGCTGACAGGCCATGACAGCGATGCAGACACCATTCTGGGCCTGGATGCCGGTGCCAATGATTATGTCTCTAAACCCTTCAAGTTCCCGGTGCTGCTGGCGCGGATTCGGGCTCAGCTGCGTCAGCACGAACAGTCTGAGGACGCGGTCTTTGCGCTTGGACCCTATACTTTCAAGCCGTCGATGAAGCTCCTGATCACGGAGGATGAGCGTAAGATCCGGCTGACCGAGAAGGAAACCAACATCCTCAAGTTTCTCTATCGCTCCAGCGATGGTGTGGTGCCGCGTGATGTTCTGCTGCATGAGGTGTGGGGATACAATGCAGGCGTGACCACGCATACGCTGGAAACCCATATCTACCGTCTGCGGCAGAAAATTGAGCCCGATCCGTCGAATGCACGCCTGTTGGTGACGGAATCCGGCGGTTACCGGCTGGTTGCCTGATGTAATCGGCGTTGAGCCAGATCAAAGAAGACCCTGTGGTTCATCTTTAGAACGGACCCTATCCCGCGCATATCCGGGTCACGGTATGCACCTCCCTGTTGGACTTGGCCGGGCGTGATGCCCGGCCTTTTTTTGTCTGGATGGTTTTAACCGCGGGTCAATTCATCTCTGGCCCTTCCCGGCCCGGACAGGCAGTATCGCGCCGGAACCCGGATTTCACGATGAGGCGCGCGATGCCATTTACTCTTGCCACTTGGAATATCAACTCGGTCCGCCTGCGCGAACCGATTGTGCAGAAGCTGCTGCAGGAGGAAGGGCCGGATGTGCTCTGCCTGCAGGAGTGCAAAAGCCCGGTGGACAAGATTCCGTTGGAAGGCTTTGCTGCTTTGGGCTACGGCCACATGGTTGCGCGCGGCCAGAAAGGATACAACGGGGTAGCGATCCTGTCGCGCCTGCCGATCGAAGATGCTGGGGACCAGGATTTTGCCGGTCTTGGCCATGCCCGCCATGTGGCCGGGCGGCTGGAGAACGGAGTGGTGATCCACAATTTCTATGTACCGGCGGGCGGTGATGTGCCGGACCGGGAAAAGAACGAAAAATTCGGCCAGAAGCTCGATTACCTCACGGAGATGCGTGACTGGTTCCAGGCGGACAAACCGGAAAAGTCCATCCTGGTCGGCGACCTCAATATCGCCCCGCGCGAGGATGATGTCTGGGACCACAAGAAGCTGTTGAAGGTTGTCAGCCATACGCCCATTGAGGTGGAGCATTTCGCAGAAGTGATGGATGCGGGCGGATGGTCCGATGTGACCCGGAACGATATCCCCGACGGCCGTCTGTACAGCTGGTGGAGCTACCGGGCCAAGGATTGGGATGCCGCCGACAAGGGGCGCCGTCTCGACCACGTCTGGGCGACGCCGGACATCAAAAACGCGGCCCATTCCAGCCGGATCCTGCGGGATGCCCGCAGCTGGGAAAAGCCCAGCGATCATGCGCCGGTATTTGCAACCTTTGATCTGTGACAACAGGCGGAGCGCTCCCGCCTGATCCACAACATCCGCAGGATGTTTCTCCTCCGTTGGGCATGGCACTGCGCTGACGCGCAGCGCGGCGCCCGGCCCAACACCGTAAGGGTTCTGGCGCAGACAGGGCGCGCTGACGGAGACGGGAGCACTTCCGCTCAACGCAGCCAGCGGGCGTATTCGGGGTGTCTGTCCTGCATGTCCTGGTAGAGCCAGACCATCCGGTCCACAAACCACAGCTTGCCGCCAATCATCAGCGTCAGGCCACCAAGGATGAAACCGGGATCCAAGATCCAAAGACCATAGAGCCAGGGGAGCGCTCCTATGCCGGAGATCCATGCCAGGCCCTTAGCCCAGCCCAGGTGATGGCGCGGTATGGGAACTTGCGCCCGGTTCAGCAGCACCCGCTCGCCAAATGTGCCGCGGGACGCCCAGGTGTCCGTGCTGGCAGGCCGGCCAAAGGCGCGCGGGTTCCACCAGATCCACAACAGCACCAGCGCTATGGGCAGAACCGCCCTCCAACCCAGCCATACACGGGACCAGATGGCGAGTGTCATCAGAGGCAGAACAGTCATTCTACTCACAACGCTCCACGGGTTGGCGTGCCGCGCCCAAGCGGCGTCATCCATACGCATCATCTTTTCAGAAAGGGCAAAGAGATCGAACCTGCGGCTGGCCATCGGCAAACTCCTCTCTTGGTTTCCGGCGCTTGGGATTCCATATAGGGGGCAAGTTCCAAGCGGAGAACAATCTGATGACCGAAATTCTTGGCAGCACCGCACCGGCGGGTGATCTGATCAAAGACGTGACCGAAGCCACTTTCATGCAGGACGTTGTCGAAGCGTCGATGCAGGCGCCGGTGATTGTCGACTTCTGGGCGCCCTGGTGCGGCCCCTGCAAAACCCTGGGTCCGATGCTGGAGGCAGCTGTCACCAAGGCCAAGGGCGCCGCGACCATGGCCAAAATCAACGTGGACGAAAATCAGCGCCTGGCACAGGCACTGGCGCAGCAGGGGTTGCCGCTGCAGTCGATCCCCACTGTGGTTGCCTTCGTAGAGGGGCGTCCGATCGACATGTTCCAAGGGGCCTTGCCGGCATCGGAAATTGAGGCCTTTGTGAATAAGGCCATCGAGGCGGGGGGCGGCTCAGCCGACGGCGGTCTGGGCGAAGCCCTGGAAGCGGCGGAACAGATGCTGACTGAGGGTGCCGTGGCGGATGCCGCACAGACCTTTGCCGCAATCCTGGGCGAAGATGACAAGAATGCCGCGGCTTACGGAGGATTGGCACGCGCGCATATCGCGCTCGGCGATCTGGATCAGGCGGAGGCCGTTTTGAACGGCGCACCCGCCGAGATTGCGGATGCCGCCGAGATTGAAGCCGCGCATGCGCAGATTGCTCTGGCGCGGCAGGCCGAGAACGCTGGCCCGGTGGGGGAATTGCGGGCTGCGGTGGACGCCAACCCGGATGACTTGCAGGCGCGTTTCGACCTGGCGCAGGCGCTTCATGCAGCAGGAGATGCGGAAGCCGCAGTAGATGAGTTGCTGGAGCTTTTCCGCCGTGACCGCGAGTGGAACGAGGGGGCCGCCAAGGTGCAGCTCTTCACCATCTTTGATGCGCTCAAGCCCAACGACCCGGTGGTTCTCAACGGGCGCCGGAAACTGAGCTCAATGATATTTGCCTAAGGCCGGGGCAGCACTACACTCTGTCCCATGATCCAACCAGCTGATCTGCCGGACACGATTGCCGTGTTCCCATTGCCCGGGGCGCTTTTGCTGCCCCGGTCGCGCTTACCGCTGCATATATTCGAGCCGCGCTACCTGCAGATGCTCGAAGACACGCTGAAGACGCGGCAGCGGCTGATTGGCATGGTGCAGCCCTGTCCGGGGCCAAAAGGGACGGGGGAGGAGCTGCATGTGATTGGCTGCGCCGGGCGCGTCACGCAGTTCTCCGAGACAGAAGACGGAAGATACCTGGTCACGCTTTCAGGCGTGTCCCGGTTCCGTATCACCCGCGAAGCCAATGGATTTACCCCCTATCAGCGTTGCGACGTCAGCTGGACGGGATTTGACAGGGACCTTGGCCGCTCCGAGGCGGACGATACCCTTGACCGGCCTTCCTTTCTGGATCTGCTGGAGCGGTTCTTTTCTTCCCGGAGCCTGTCGACCGATTGGGAAGCGTTGAAAGATGCGGACGACGAACTGCTGATCAATTCCCTGGCCATGCTCTTGGAATTTGACACCGAAGAGAAACAGGCCTTGCTCGAAGCGCCCTGCCTTGCCACAAGGCGGGAAACGCTTGTCACTTTGATTGAATTCGCCCTGCGCGGCGGCTCTCAGGAGGAAACCCTGCAATGACCGAAACACAGGCGCCTGCCTTTGACCGCCGGATGCTGGAAGCGCTGGTCTGCCCGCTGACTCAGGCCGTGCTGGAATACGATGCCCAGGCGCAAGAACTGATTTCGCGTGCTGCCAACTTGGCCTTTCCGATCCGCAATGGCATCCCGGTGATGCTGGTAGATGAGGCGCGCGCGCTGGACTGACGCTGCACAATGCCGGCGTCAACGCCTTAGATTGGCTGCCCTTTCAACAGCTTGGGCAAGTCGCCGGTCAGGCCCGCCGCCTCGCGCACGAAATTGCGGCGCAGGCCAGGGATCGCTCCAGCCAAACCCATGCCAATGTCCCGTCCCAGACGCAGCAGCGGGTTGTCGTTGGAGAACAGCCGGTTGAATACATCCGTGGCTGCAGCCAATGAGGCTGTGTCGAACCGGCGCCATTGCTGGTAACGCTCCATCACCAGGGATGAGCCGATATCCTCGCCGCGCCGTGTGGCCTCGGTGATCACTTCGGCCAATGCTCCGACATCCCGCAGGCCTGCATTCAGCCCTTGACCAGCAATCGGGTGCATCCCATGCGCCGCATCCCCCACCAGCGCCATGCGGTCGCCGATAAAACTGTTGGCGATGGTCAGGTTCAGCGGATAGGTGAAGCGTTTGCCCGCCAGGGAAATCTCTCCGAGAAAATCACCAAAGCGCGGCCGCAGCGCCTGAATGTATTCGGCGTCAGTCAGCGCGTGGATGGCCTTGGCGGTCTCCGTCCGCTCGCTCCACACGATGGAGGACCGGTTGCCCGGCAGCGGCAGGATTGCCAGCGGGCCAGGCGGCATGAAAAACTGATGCGCGATGCCGTGATGCGGTTTCTCATGGTCGATGGCGCAGACCAGGGCTGTCTGTCCATAGTCCCAGCCAGTGCGCTTGATGCCTGCGCGCTGCGCAGTGCCGCTGCGGCGCCCGTCCGAGCCGACCAGAACCTGGCCGCGCAACTCGCCGCCGTCATCCAGGGTGACGGTGACACCGGTCTGATCCGGTGCCTGGGCGACCACCGTGCGCCCGGATACCAGAGTGATGCCCGGCGCGTCTTCCATAGCCTGCAGAAAGGCGCGGCGCAAAAAACGGTCCTCAACCATATAGCCCATCGGGCCTTCTTCCAGCTCGGCGTGGTCGAAGTGGATAAAGAAAGGCGATGGTCCCTGGCCTGCATGGCCGTCTGTCACCTTGATCTCCAGCATGGGTTGCGCGTTGTTGCCGGCTTGCTGCCAGACGCCAGTCTGCTGCAGCAGCCGCTGCGACGCCAGTGCCAGCGCATAGCCGCGCCCGTCAAAGCCCTCGTCGGCAAGCTTGTCCGGGGTATGCGCGTCAACCACGGTGACGCTGTGGCCGGTCTGCGCTAGAGCCAGGGCCAGCGCGGGGCCGTTCAGCCCGCCGCCTACGATCAGGATATCAGACGCATTTTTCATGCCCCGCAATATGCGCCTGCTGGCGGGATTGTCCATCCGGGAAGCGCGGGATTGTGCCTGTGTCTTACTGCCGCTACCGTTTGCATCAACTGCATTTGGGGAGACGGGCTGATGCAAGACTGGCTGACAATGACCGCCGCTGATCTGGGGCGGGGGATCGAGGCGGGTGAAATCGGTCCGGTGGCGCTGACCCGCTGCTATCTGGACGCCATTGATGCGCACCCGTTGAAGGACCGGATCTATACCCAAGTGACACATGATCGCGCCCTGGCCGAGGCAGAAGCCGCGCAGGCACGTGCGGATCTCGGCCTGCGCAGGTCGCTGCTGGACGGGGTGCCGGTCAGTTGGAAGGATCTGTTTGACAGTGCGGGCACCGCAACCGAATCCGGTTCGGATCTGCTGAAAGACCGGGTTCCGGAACACGATTCAGCGGTCCTGCACAACGCAACCCTTATGGGGGCGGTCTGCCTGGGCAAAACACATATGAGCGAACTGGCGTTCTCAGGCCTTGGCTTCAATCCGATCAAGGAAACGCCGCCTTGTGTGAATGATCCGGACGCCGCACCAGGCGGTTCGTCTTCCGGGGCGGCTGCGTCGGTTGCCTTTGGCCTGGCCGCGGCCGGGATCGGCTCTGACACGGGCGGTTCGGTCCGTATTCCGTCAGCCTGGAATGACCTGGCGGGCCTCAAGACCACTTCGGGCCGAGTCACGCTGGAGGGTGTGGTGCCGCTGTGCCTGAAGTTCGATACCATCGGTCCGCTGGCCCGCTCGGTCGAGGATGCCGGGCTGCTGCTGGGGCTGCTGGAGGGAACGGCGGGACCGGATCTGCGCAATCCTGCGCCGCTCAAAGGGCGCCGTTTTGCTGACCTGCAGACCGTGGCGCAGAACGATCTGGACCCGGCAGTTGCGGCCGCACACCGTGAGGCACTGGACAGGCTGAGACAGGCCGGCGCCGAAATCGTGCCTTTAGAAGTGCCAGAGCTTGAGGAGGCAATGGGCCTTAGCCCGATTCTCTACACCACCGAAGCCTATGGCCTGTGGAAAGACGTGATCGAGGCAACGCCGTATCTGATGTATTCTGAAATCCTTGAGCGCTTCCGCTCGGGTGCGCAGTTCAGCGGTTCGGATTATGTCGCGGCTTGGGGTAAACTGGAGCAATGCCGGATGGCCTGGGATCTGGCGGCAGCCGGGTTTGATGCGGTGCTCAGCCCGGTATCGCCGATCCTGCCGCCGAACTTGAACAGGCTGCAAAGCGATCATGACTATTATGTGCAGTCCAACCTGCTGGCACTGCGCAATACGCGGATCGGCAACTTGATGGGGCTGTGCGCGCTTTCGCTGCCCACGGGCACGCCCAGTTGCGGACTGCAAGTGATGGGCCAGCCGGATTGCGAAGAGGCTCTGCTGCGCACCGGCGCCGCGATTGAAATGGCCTTGGCCTGAAAGCCACATTCGGCCCATCGGGCACTTCACCGGGTGGACGCACCCGCCCGCCACCTGTAACCTGAGGCGCAAACGGGGCGCCAATGATCCTGTGACCGAGGCATTAGATATGGATTTTCCTGAGCGGTTTTCAAACCTGCCAGCCTATGCGTTTCCGCGCCTGCGGGCGTTATTGGACCATCACACACCCGGCGGGGATGTGGTGCATATGACCATTGGCGAGCCGAAACATGCATTTCCGGCCTGGGTCACCGATGTCATCACTGATAATGCCTCCGGGTTTAACCAGTATCCTAACAACGACGGCACGCCTGAACTGCGTGGTGCCATCGCCGGCTGGATAGCCCGCCGTTACGGCGTGACCGCGGACCCAGAAACGCAAGTCATGGCGCTGAACGGGACCCGCGAAGGGCTGTACAATGCCGCAATGGCGTTGTGTCCGGAGCAGAAGAACGGGCAAAAGCCGGTGGTGCTGATTCCGAACCCCTTCTACCAGGTCTATATGGTGGCTGCGATTTCGGTCGCGGCAGAGCCGGTATTCGTGCCCGCAACGGCGGCCACCGGCCATCTGCCGGATTATGAGAACCTGCCCGAGGAAGTGCTCAACCGCACCGCCGCGGCCTATATCTGTTCGCCCGCCAACCCCCAGGGCGCTGTCGCGTCGCGCGGCTACTGGACCCGGCTGATCCGGTTGGCCGAGAAATACGATTTCCGCATCTTCGCAGATGAATGCTATTCCGAGATTTACCGCGGTGAGGCCCCCGTTGGTGCATTGACTGTTGCCCAGGAACTGCGCGCCGATCCTGAGCGTGTGGTCTTGTTCAACTCCCTGTCGAAACGCTCAAACCTTCCGGGGCTGCGCTCTGGATTGATTGCTGGCGGTCCGGAAACCATCAAACGTGTTAAACAGCTGCGCGCCTATTCCGGTGCCCCGCTGCCGGCCCCGCTGCAGGCTGCCGCGGCCAAGGTTTGGGCGGATGAGGCGCATGTGGTGGAAAACCGCGCGCTTTATCAGAAGAAATACAAAATTGCCGATGAGGTCTTTGCCGGTCTCAACGGCTATATGGCGCCCGAAGCGGGCTTCTTCCTTTGGCTTCCGGTGGAAAATGGCGAGCAGGCCGCACTGAAGCTGTGGCAGGAGACCGGTGTGCGGGTGCTGCCCGGCGCCTATCTGGCGCAAGGCGAACCTGGGCAGAACCCGGGCGAAGGCTACATCCGGGTGGCGCTGGTCGCCCCCGCCGAGGACACCCGCACGGCGCTGAGCACAGTGCGCGGGTGTCTTTACTGAACTGAACTTTCGCTGCGCGGCGCCTGGCTGGGGCCGCGCAGCCAAGACCAATAAACGGACAGGTTCGTGACCTTGCGGGTAACAGCAGGCACGGGCAAAAGAAACGGAACTGAGGTAGGCATGGCATTTCAAACCCGCAGCCGCGATCCGCTGCTCGACAGCAATATGCAGGCGGCTATTGAAAAGCGCGGCAAGGAGTTAATCGGGATTGCGTTGATCCTCGTGGGGCTGATGGTTGCCGCCATGCTGGGGTCGTATACGCCGGACGATCCGAACTGGACTGTGTCCACGGATGCGCCAGTGCAGAACTGGCTGGGCCGTCCCGGCGCTTCTGTCTCTTTCATCCTGATTACCTTGTTCGGCAAGGCCAGCTGGGCCGTGCCTCTGTTTCTGTCAGCCTGGGGTCTGCGGTTTGTGCTGCACCGGGGCGAGGACCGGGTGGTCTGGCCGCTGCTTTTTTCGGTGCCGTGGCTGCTGGTGGTGGCGCTGCACATGGAAACCCTGAACGCCAGCAGCGCCTGGCAGCAGAACTATGACTTCGGTCTTGGCGGCATGGTTGGCTATACCTTCCTGGGCGCATTGCTGGCGCTGCTGCCTGTGGGTCTGCATTTCATGGTGAAAATCATGTCGCTGCTGAGTGCCGCGGGAATGCTGGCGCTTGGCTGTGCGGTGCTTGGCTTTACCTGGCCCGAGGTGAAGAAGGGCCTGCACAAGGTAGTGATCGGCCTGATCCTGGGCTATGGCGCTGTGGCCGCATTGCTGGGGCGCGGGGCCTCCAGCGGGCTGCAGGCGGCAATGACCTATCGCAAAACACGGGCGGAGCAAGCGGAAGAAACTGCTTATGACGCTGCTGACGCTGAGCCGGAGATGTTCGAGGATTACGCTGAAGACGCATACATTGCGGATAGCCAGCAGGAAGAGCCGGAACCGCCTGCCAAAGGCGGTCTTCTGTCGCGTGTGCCCGGTCTGATCCGCCGTGTAGTCCCTGCACCGGAGGCGGACCGCTCCTATGCGGCTGACTTGCAGGAAGAGGACGAGAGTGAATTTCTGGCTGATGGCGAGGGTGGCGAAGATCGGATCTCCCAGAAAATCGCCAATGCCGTGCGCATTCGCCGGGCAGCGGATGTGCCGCCGGAGCAGGATCCGGCCCTGCCGCTGACCAAAGGCCGCGGCCAGCGCCCTGCACCGCTGATCTACAATCCTGCCATGGCCCAAGACGGCCTGCCGCCTGAACCGCCGTTGACCGCTGCGCTTGCAACGATGCCGCCGCTGCCGGAGGACCCATCGCTGTCCTGGCAGGTTGCCACAGATGACGCCTTTGGTTCGGAAGCGCCGGATGCTGACCGGCAGGGCGAAGCTGAGGTTGCAGACTCTGTTCCCGATCACAGTACGATAGCTCCGGACAACGTGCCGTCCGAGGATCTGCCGGATGCTGTGGAACCGCCTGCGTCAATTCCCTCCGCGCCCGAACCACGCCCGGCGCCGGGGCCGCGCCTGACCGTGGATCTGCCCGTGGCCGAGCCGCGCAAGGCCGTGGTCGAACAGCCGGCCCGCAAAACCGTACAGCCCTCGGCACGTGCCAAGGCCGAAGCGCAGCCCAACCTGGCCTTCGATGACAGCGGCAGCGATTTCGAACTGCCGCCGCTGAGCTTGCTGACCAATCCGAGCGGCATCGAGCGCCATCACCTGAGTGACGAAGCGCTGGAAGAAAATGCGCGGATGCTGGAAGCCGTTCTGGATGACTATGGCGTCAAGGGAGAGATCACCTCGGTCCGTCCCGGCCCCGTTGTCACCATGTACGAGCTGGAACCGGCACCGGGCCTTAAAGCCTCGCGCGTGATCGGCTTGGCGGATGATATCGCCCGCTCGATGTCGGCGCTGTCTGCGCGGGTTTCAACCGTGCCCGGACGCACGGTGATCGGTATCGAACTGCCGAATGAAAAGCGCGAAAAAGTGGTCTTGCGCGAGATCCTGTCATCCCGGGATTTCGGCGACGGCAACCATGCGCTGCCGCTGGCACTGGGCAAAGACATCGGCGGTGATTCCATGGTCGCCAACCTCGCCAAAATGCCTCACCTCTTGATTGCAGGCACCACCGGCTCCGGTAAGTCGGTGGCGATCAACACCATGATCCTGTCGCTGCTGTACAAGCTGACACCGGATGAATGCCGCCTGATCATGATCGACCCCAAGATGCTGGAGCTTTCCGTCTATGATGGTATCCCGCATCTGCTCTCGCCCGTTGTGACCGACCCGAAAAAGGCCGTAGTCGCCCTGAAATGGGTGGTGGGCGAGATGGAAGACCGCTACCGCAAGATGTCTAAAATGGGCGTGCGCAATATCGCGGGCTACAACGGCCGCGTGAAGGAAGCACTGGCCAAAGGCGAGTTGTTTTCGCGCACCGTGCAGACCGGGTTTGACGACGACACAGGCGAGCCGGTGTTTGAGACCGAAGAATTCGAACCCAAGGCACTGCCCTATATCGTTGTGATCGTCGACGAGATGGCCGACCTGATGATGGTTGCGGGCAAGGAAATCGAGGCCTGCATCCAGCGCCTGGCGCAGATGGCCCGGGCCTCCGGCATTCACCTGATCATGGCGACCCAGCGTCCCTCGGTCGACGTCATTACCGGCACCATCAAGGCCAACTTCCCGACCCGGATTTCCTTCCAAGTGACCTCCAAGATCGACAGCCGCACCATCCTGGGCGAAATGGGCGCCGAGCAGCTTTTGGGAATGGGCGACATGCTCTATATGGCGGGCGGCGCCAAGATTACCCGCTGCCACGGGCCGTTCTGCTCGGACGAAGAAGTCGAGGAAGTGGTCAACCACCTCAAGCAATTCGGTCCGCCGGATTATGTCGGCGGCGTTCTGGACGGCCCGGGCGAGGATAAGGCCGATAACATCGATGCGGTTCTGGGGCTGAACACCGGTGGCAATACCGATACCGAGGATGCCCTCTACGACACCGCAGTTGCCATTGTGGTCAAGGACCGCAAATGCTCCACCTCCTACATCCAGCGCAAGCTGGCGATCGGTTATAACAAAGCCGCGCGGCTGGTTGAGCAGATGGAAGACGAGGGCGTTGTTTCGGCTGCCAACCACGTGGGCAAGCGGGAAATTCTGGTTCCCGAACAATAAGCTGACGAAATTCTGCCGATGCCGGATCCGTAGGGGGGCGGCATCTTCACTTTTGCAGCAGCGTGCCTATGTTGAGGCCATGAAACGGATTGCACTCGCCTTTGCGCTGACCCTTGCCGCTCCGGCCGCTTGGGCGGCTGAACAGCTGAGCCTCAATGAGATTTCCCGCTATCTGAACGGGATTTCCACCGCGGCTTCACCCTTCACCCAGATCAACGACGACGGCAGCCTGTCGACTGGCAAGCTTTATATGCACCGCCCGGGCCGGATGCGGTTTGAATATGACGGCAAGGGCGGCGGCACAGTGGTTGCCGGCGGCGGGGCGGTGGTGATCCACGACCCCAAATCGAACCAGCCGCCCGAAACCTATCCGCTCAAACGGACTCCGCTGTCGATTATCCTGGACCGCAACGTGAATTTAGGGCGCGCCAATATGGTGGTGGGGCACAGTTTTGACGGCACCTCTACTATTGTGCGGGCACAGGACCCGGAACACCCGGACTATGGCAGTATCGAAATGATGTTCACCGGCGCGCCGGTAGAGCTGCGCAAATGGGTGATTCACGACAGTGCGGGCGGCCAGACAACCGTGATTCTGGGTGCAATGGAAACCGGCCAAAAACTGTCCTCCAGCCTGTTCACAACCAGCGGCAGATCCCGCTGAGGCAGCGGCTCCCGCGCCCGCGGCTGCACGGGCTTTGCCCGAACAGTCTGACGGCCTTGGGCCCGGCACCGGGCGGATGCCCGGCGCGAACCCGCCTGAAATCATCTGTTAGGGAATATTTTCACCGCGTCGGCACCGCGTCGGCACTGCGCCGTAGCGCAGTGCCGGGCCCAACGGTTTCTGATGCTTTCACAAAGAAAGCTGCAGAAGCGGGCGGGAGAACGCCGCTTCCGGATCTCAGCGGAACTTGCGGCAGGTCGCGAGCTGGGCCTGATAGGTCTGGGCGCGGGATTCGACCTTTCCGGCAACACGCTGCAGCCAAGGTTTAGACCGGTAGCTGCCGCGTGAGTAGCCATAATGCCCTTCGTGGTAGGCGAGGTATTGATTGCGCGCGTCATACAGCTGGATGCCGTTCTTTTCGCGGCTCTTGCGCATGTACCAGCCCATGAAATCGGCCGCATCGCTGATTCGGTCGCGCTTGGCCCGCCGCCGGCCGGTATCGCGCCGGTAATCGTCCCAGGTTCCGTCCAGCGCCTGGCTGTAACCGTAGGCGCTGGATTGCCGGCCGACCGGAATCACGCCCAGCAGGTATTGGTGCGGTGTGCGGGCATCGCCGCGGAACCGGCTTTCGTGATAGATCGTTGCCATCTGAACATGCACCGGGACACCCCAGCGGCGCTGGGACGCGCGGAAAGCTTTCAGGTATTCGGGCCGCTGCTGAATGATGCTGCACGCATTATCCAGATTGCGCGGCGGCGCTTTGTGCCCGCCTCCGCAGGACGCAACCGCCATGAGGAGAACGAGGGCGCTGATTATTCTGCTCATTGCCTCTGCCCATTTTTGATTTGGGTTATTTTGCGGCAAGTTTAGCGGATTGCGGCAGGCGAGGAAATCACAATTACAGAAGCTGGGTCAGCAGCAGTGGCAGCAATACCGCTGACATCAGGGTTGAGACCACTACAAGCCCGGCCACAGCGCTGGAATCGGCTTCGAATTTCTCTGCCAGCAGATAGGCGGTCACGGCAACAGGTGTCGCGAGTTGCAGAATCAGCACGCCAGAGGCTGTCGGATCCAGACCGAAAACCAGCGCCAGCCCCCAGCCCGCCACGGCGCTGATCAGAAACTTCACCAGCGATAGTGCAACAGCGGTTCCTGTCTTGCCAGGGGTCAGCCGTGCCACCGCAGTGCCCAGGGTGATCAGCATCAACGGCACCGCCATCTGCCCGGTTAACTCCAGCGCATTTGTCAGGAAACGCGGAGTTTCCCAATCCTGCCACAGGAACAGCCCGCCCAGAAGCGTGGCCCAGACCATCGGTTCCCGGATTGCTTTGCTGCCCGCACTGCGGCCCGCCACAAGATAGATACCATAGGTGAAGGACAGGATGGCCGAAACGGCAAGCATGACAACGGCGTAGCCAAGCCCGGCATCGCCGAAGGCAAATATCGACAGCGGAATGCCCAGGTTGCCGGTATTGCCGAAGATGAATGGCGCCAGATAGGTCCGGCGGTCCAGATGTGCTGTGCGGCAGGCAATTCCGCCTATGCCGGCCAGCGCTGCATGGCCTGCCAGGGCGGCCAGCAAAAAGGTCCCGAGCGCGCCCTTGTCCAGCTCCGTTTTCATCAGTGCAGTGAAGATCAGGCATGGCACTGCCAGCGTCATCGCCAGCCGGGTTACAAACTGCGTCCGGTACTCAAATCCAAGTTTCACCCAGATGAACCCGGCCATGGCCAGCAGGAACACCGGGGCGGTGATTTCGAGTACTGTCAAAGCGAGGTTCACAGTCTGTTTCCCTGAAAATTTGCGTCAAGAGTTGGACAATTGATTGGCGGGCGCGCTATTTACAATGTACGGGGGCGAACATGACCATGATGAGAACACGCGCAAAATACAACCTCGGGCAGGTCGTCCGCCACCGGAAGCACCCCTTCCGCGGGGTGGTCTTTGATGTTGATCCTGAGTTCTCCAATACCGAAGAATGGTATGAGGCGATCCCGGAAGACAGCCGCCCGGTAAAGGACCAGCCGTTCTACCACCTGCTGGCGGAAAACGACCAAAGCTATTATGTCGCCTACGTCTCAGAGCAAAACCTGGTGGCTGACTATTCCGGGGAGCCTATAGGCCACCCGGATGTTCCTGAAATGTTTGGTAATTTCGATGGCGGCGCCTATGCGTTGCACTATCAGCTGAACTGAATGCCTCTGCTTCCGGCAGTCTGAAAACCTTTGCATCAATATCCTAGGGCGCAGCCATCCTTGCGTGGGTCACTGGCGCCTTCCAGCACGCCCGACGCATGAATCCGGATCGCCTGTGCGCCGCCCAGCGGCGTGTCCGGCACCACCACGCGATGCCCCATATCCGCAAGCTTCCCGCGAACCTCAGCCGTATAGCCGCGCTCAATTTTCAGCACTCCGTTATCGGCAAAACAGCGAGGGGCATCGACAGCGGATTGCAGGTCCATGCCAAAATCAACGAGGTTGGAGACCAGCCGGGCGTGGCCGGTCGGCTGATAACCGCCGCCCATCACGCCAAACGGCATGATCACCTCTCCGTCTTGCTGCAGCATAGCGGGGATGATCGTATGCATCGGCTGTTTTCCTGATCCGAATTCATTCGGATGGCCCGCTTCCAGGGTAAAGCCGGCGCCGCGGTTCTGCAGCAGGATGCCGAATTGTTCAGACGCAATGCCAGAGCCGAAACCGTGGAAGATAGAATAGATCAGGGAGACCGCCATGCGGTCCTTGTCCACCACAGTTATATAGACCGTGTCCTTGTGCACCGCCTCGGTTAGCGGCCGCGCTGCCGGCAGGGCGCGCTTGGGGTCAATCAGCGCAGCTAGCCGGGCAGCCGTTTCAGGCGCCAGCATATGCGCCAGCCGGGTTGTACGGCTGGGGTCGGCCAGGAAACGGTTGCGGGCATCATAGGCAAGCTTGGCGGCCTCCGCCTCGATATGCGCACGTTCTGCGCCAAGCGGATCCATTCCGGAAATGTCAAAATGATTGAGAATGTTCAGCAGCAAAATCGCGGTTGCACCCTGACCGTTGGGCGGATGCTCGGTCAGGCCCATGCTTTTGTACTGGCCGTCAATCGGCTGTGTTGCAAAGCTGCTGGCAGCGGTAAAATCCTCCAGAGTGTGGACGCCTCCAAGCGCCGTCAGTGCGGCCACCATATCTTCGGCCACCTCCCCGGAGTAAAAGGCATCCCGCCCGTCTTTGGCGATACGGCGCAGCACTTCGGCCTGCCCGGGCGCGCGGAACACATCGCCGCTGGTTAACGGCTGACCGTCTTTCAGGTAATGGTGCCGGGCCACGCCTTGCAAAGCCGATGCGCTGGTGGTCCAGTCGAACGCCGTGCGCGGCGCCACAGGAACACCTTCTTCGGCATAGTGAATTGCCGGCTGCAGCAGTGCATCAATCCCAAGCCGCCCTTCGCTTTCAGCCAGACGGCAGAACGCGTCAATCGCGCAAGGGATCGTCACCGCGTCGGGGCTGCCCAGCGGGACCGTTTCCAGCCCTTGTGCCCGAAGTGCAGCAGCGCTGGCCCCGGCGGGGGCGCGGCCCGATCCGTTCAGGCCCTGAACGCCGTGTCCGGGACGGGAATAGAGAACAAAGCAATCGCCGCCGATCCCGGTCATTTGCGGCTCGCAAATCCCCAGTAAGACCGCCCCTGCCAAGGCCGCGTCCATTGCATTGCCGCCGCGTTTCAAGATGTCGGCGGCGGCACTGGCGGCCAAGGGATGCGAGGTTGCGCACAGGCCGTTTCGGGCCAAGACGGCTGATCGCCCCGGAAGATGAAAGTCGCGCATTTCCCTGCTCCTGCTGTCACCTGGCAAAGGCTAGGCACACGCGGCGGGAAGGCAACTTAAATCCTTAACGGTTCTGAAGGAACGGAACGTCATCGCGGATCAGGAATACATGTCAAAGGAAGTATCCCCGGTGCCGTGCACTGGTGGGGGCTAGAACACGCGGCACCGGGGGAAGCTCGTTTCAGCTACCGGTTAAAAGTCGCATACCTATCGGGCTGAGGTGGGCCGGGATTGCGGCGCGATTATGGCGAAACGTTAAAATGCAGCAAACCGGCGGCCGTCCTCCGCAGAACGGGGTCTTGTTCAGACTTCGGCTGACGGGCTGGTCACTTTGATTTCGAAGCAGAGTGAAAGATTGTTGTTTCCTTCTGAACGCTCATATTGGACTTGGCTCGCCAATTCGCGGATCAGAAACCAGCCAAATCCGCCTTCGGGCAGGCTTTCGGCCGGAACGCTGACATCTGCAGGCTTGCCCTCCGGCAATTCTCCCCTAGGGAAGGGGGCACCTGCGTCCTGGATGCTGATCCACAAGCGTTCAGGGTAAAGTTCTGCCAGGATCCGCACGTCTCCCGGAGGCGCGCTTTCATAGGCGTGTTCAACCACATTGTTCACGGCTTCGGTCAGCGCAATTTGCACCTCATCCGCACGGGCACCCGGAACTCCCAGGGACCGAAGCTGGGCCACAATCGAAGAAATGCCGGAACGGGCATCCATATTTGTAGCCGTGAACGAGCAGGCAAAGGTTTTTACCATCGATTTCTCGCTTTGCGCTGACAGCGCATTCGTCTTCAGGAGCTTGCGCCAGCCGGAGCGATTGCATCGCTAAGCGAACCATAGAGGTCAAAGATCGTATCCATGCGGGTCAGCCGGAATACTTTCTCGACCATGGGTGTCAGCCCGGCAAGGTCCAGTTTGCGGCTGCCACCCAGTTGCTTCATCGCAGCAACAATTGCGCCAAGCCCGCTGGAGTCGATAAACTGCACTTCGGAAAGATCCAGGATGACACGGTCCGCACCTGATTCTGTTTCCGTGCGCATGTCCTCCTTGAATTGGATGGCCATGGCGGCATCAATGCGTTCGGCATTGACTTTGACGATCTGCGCATCGTCCGTCATGGTGGTCGTCAGGCTCATTTCAGTCCCCCGGGATGTAACGTCATTTGTCAGCACTCTAGACCGCAAAGCTTACTATTCTGTAGGTATTATTTTGACGATTGGAGGAAAATTGCATGAAAGATGTTGTTATCGCCGGAGCGGCCCGGACGCCAATGGGCGGGTTCCAGGGCATGTATGACGGGGTGACGGCTGCAGAGCTGGGCGGTGCGGCGATCCGGGCGGCCTTGGAAGGCGCTGGCGCCGCCACCGTGGATGAGGTGCTGATGGGCTGCGTTCTGCCGGCGGGGCAGGGCCAGGCGCCCGCGCGCCAGGCAGGGTTTTCGGCAGGCTTGGGCGATGACGTTCCGGCCACCACGCTCAATAAAATGTGCGGCTCGGGCATGAAGGCGGCGATGATTGCCTTCGACCAGATCGCGCTGGGCCACGCAGATACGATGATTGCCGGCGGCATGGAGAGCATGACAAACGCGCCTTATGTGCTGCCCAAAATGCGCGGCGGCGCCCGCATCGGCCATGGCCAGGTGATCGACCACATGTTCCTGGACGGGCTGGAAGATGCTTACGACAAGGGCCGCCTGATGGGCACCTTTGCCGAGGATTGCGCTGAGAAATACCAGTTCACCCGCGAAGCTCAGGATGAATACGCGCTTAAATCGCTGGCCAACGCACTGGAAGCTCAGAAGAGCGGCGCGTTTGACGGGGAAATTGCCTCCGTTACCGTGACGTCCCGCAAGGGAAGCGTGGTGACGGACACGGATGAGCAGCCAAAGTCGGCGCGCCCGGAAAAGATCCCGGCGCTGAAACCGGCTTTCCGCAAGGATGGCACTGTGACCGCAGCCAATGCCTCCTCAATTTCCGACGGCGCGGCAGCGCTGATGATGGCGTCTTCTGAAGCCGCCAAGGCGCAGGGCCTGCAAATCCGTGCGCGTATTCTGGGCCACGCCAGCCATGCTCAGGCTCCAGGCTGGTTTACCACCGCTCCGGTTCCAGCGGCGCAGAATCTGCTGAAAAACATTGGCTGGCAGGTTGAAGACGTCGATCTGTGGGAAGTGAACGAAGCCTTTGCTGTGGTTCCAATGGCCTTCATGCATGAAATGGGCATCTCCCGTGACAAGATGAATGTGAACGGCGGCGCCTGTGCGCTGGGCCACCCGATCGGGGCGTCAGGTGCCCGGATCATGGTCACGCTTTTGAACGCGTTGGAAAAGCGCGGCCTCAAGCGCGGCGTGGCCGCCATCTGCATCGGCGGCGGCGAGGGCACGGCGATTGCAATTGAGCGGGTGTGACATTCTCCTTTGAAAAATACTCTCGGGGGTGAATTGACCGTCAGGTCAAGAGGGGGCAGACAGCCCCCTCAATGCGTTCAAGGAGAGTCAGACATGCAGGCCGATTACATTTCCCTTGCCCGGACTATTGCGTCACTGACCGAAGGCGAGACGGATGAGGTCGCGCTCATGGCCACCGTCGCCTGCGAGGTGCATCACGCCGACGACCGGTTCGACTGGACCGGCTTTTACCGCGCCGTTGCACCGGAGCTGTTGAAGATCGGCCCATATCAGGGCGGACACGGCTGTTTGCAAATCCCGTTCTCCCGCGGCGTTTGCGGCGCGGCGGCACGCACCGGCGAGGTGCAGATGGTGGCGGATGTTGATGCCTTTCCCGGCCATATCGCCTGCGCTTCATCCACACGGTCGGAACTGGTCCTGCCGGTCTGGAATGCTGCAGGCGCGCTGATCGGGGTTTTTGATATCGACAGCAACCAGCCGGACGCGTTTGCCGAGGAAGACGCAGGGCAGTTGGCTGCAATCCTGGGGCAGGTCTTCAGCCAGAGCTGATTCGCGCTTTCAGGGGCTTTGCCCCTCGGCCTTAAGGCCTCACCCCAAGGTATTTTCGACCAGAAAGAAGCAGCCCGGCGCCTGAAGGCGTTGGGTTTTTTCTTGGTTTGCGGCTAGTTCGTGAAAAAAGGCTTGGAAATTTCACGAACTCGAGGCATCGTGAAAAACAAGAGGATTTTTTCACGAGTGGGGAGAGAGCCGGTGAACGATCAAACCCTGGCAGCGGCGACATTGGGGGCGGACATCCGGGCCTTGCGCAAGGCCCGCGGGCTGACCTTGTCAGATATCGGCGCGATCCTGAACCGCTCGGTCGGCTGGCTCAGCCAGGTTGAGCGGGATATGTCCGAACCTTCGATCTCCGATCTGCGTCAGATTGCTGAGGCCCTAGGCGTGCCGATGTCGATGCTGTTTGCTCATTCCGGCGCCCCCGCAGATGAGCATGGGTACATTGTTCGCGCTGGATCGCGCCGCCCGATGGGATCGGGAGAGGAAGGGCTGATCGAAGAGCTGCTTTCGCCCGACCTGACGGATGATTTCGAGATGGTGCATTCTACCTTCCGCCCGCAGTCAAGCATGCAAACACCGGCCCATCGGCCGACGCAAGAGGTCGGCTATGTGATCTCGGGGAAGCTGGACCTGCTGATCGGCGGCCGCAGCTTCACCGTTGGTTCGGGCGACAGTTTTCGGATCAAACATGAACCTTACCAATGGTCGAATCCCTATGACGAACCCGCAGTGGCCGTCTGGGTGATTGCACCGCCGGTCTACTAGGAGGGGATAATGATCAAAGGATCCTGCCTTTGCGGTGACATCCGTTTTGAAACCGCGGCGCAGCCGCAGGGCGCGTCCATGTGCCATTGCAGCCAGTGCCGCAAACAATCGGGCGGCATTTGGTCCTCGGCCTATGTGCGCGACCAAGATCTTAACATCACCGGTCCGGTCAGCTGGTTCGAGGCCAGCACACTGGCCAAGCGCGGCAGCTGCCCGCGATGCGGATCCTTCCTGTTCTGGAAGGCACACGACGAAGACACCACAAGTTTTGCTTTGGGCGCAGTCGACGGGAACACCGGACTCAGCGTCGAAAAGCACATCTTTGCCGCCTCCAAGGGCGACTATTACGAAATTGCGGACGGTGTGCCGCAGAAGGACTGAGATTAGGGAGCGAACATGTCTGATTTTCCAACCAAGGCCCGTGTGGTCATCATCGGCGGCGGTGTCATCGGCGCCTCGTCGCTTTATCATCTGGCCAAGAAGGGCTGGACCGATTGTGTGCTCTTGGAAAAGAACGAGCTGACCGCCGGCTCGACCTGGCACGCGGCCGGCAACGTGCCGACCTTCTCGACCTCCTGGGCGATCATGAACATGCAGCGCTACTCGACCGAGCTCTATGCGCGCCTGGGTGAAGAAGTCGATTACCCGATGAACTACCATCAGTCCGGCTCGATCCGCCTGGGCCATACCAAGGAGCGGATCCAGGAGTTTGAGCGCGCCTGTTCGATGGGCCGCTACCAGGGCATTGAAATGGAGATGTGGACTCCGGAACAGGCCAAGGAAAACTACCCGTTCCTGGAAACCCACGACCTGGAAGGTGTACTGTGGGATCCGTCCGATGGCGACATCGACCCGGCACAGCTGACCCAGGCGCTGGCCAAGGGCGCGCGCGACATGGGTCAGAAGATCATCCGTTTCTGCCCGGCCACCGGCGTCACCCAGAAGGAGGACAAGACCTGGATCGTGCACACTGAAAAGGGCGACATCGAATGTGACTATGTGGTGAACGCCGCTGGCTATTACGCCCAGCGTATCGGCGAATGGTTCAAGCCCTATGGCGGCCGCACCGTGCCGATGATGGTGATGTCGCACCAGTATCTGCTGACCGAGCAGATCGAGGAAGTCGAAGCCTGGAGCAAGGAACACGGCAAGAAGTTGCCGCTGATCCGCGACGTGGATGTCTCCTATTACCTGCGCCAGGAAAAGAACGGCTACAACCTCGGCCCGTATGAGCCGAACTGCAAGGGGGAGTGGCTGACCGAAGACAACCAGATGCCGGACGATTTCTCGTTCCAGCTGTGGTCGGACGATCTGGACCGGATCGAGGATATCGTGACCGACGCGATGGAGCGGGTTCCGCTGATGGCATCCTCCGGCGTGTCCAGCGTGATCAACGGCCCGATCCCCTACGCGCCCGACGGCCTGCCGCTGATTGGTCCGATGCCGGGTGTCGACAACGCGTTTGAGGCCTGCGTCTTTACCTTTGGCATTGCCCAGGGTGGCGGCGCCGGCAAGGTGCTGGCGGAATGGATCGTCGACGGCCAGACCGAATGGGACATGTGGGCGGTCGATCCGCGCCGCTACACCGACTACACTGACCAGGACTACTGCGACCAAAAAGGCATGGAAGTCTACGGCAACGAATACGCCATGCACTTCCCGCATCACGAATGGCCGGCCGCACGCGGCAAGAAGGTCAGCCAGGTGCATGCCAAGATTAAGGAATTGGGCGGCGTGATGGGTGCTTACAACGGCTGGGAACGCGCCAACTGGTTTGCGCAGCCGGGTGATGACACCTCTGAGGAAGCCACCCACACCTGGGGCCGCTCCGGCCCGTGGCAGCAGCGCATCAAGGAAGAATGCGAAGCGGTCCGCGACAGCGTTGGCGTGCTGGATCTGCCGGGCTTCTCCCGCTTCAATCTGGATGGTGAAGGCGCCGCAGAATTCCTGCGCGGTCTGGTCACTGGCGGGTTGCCCAAGGTAGGCCGGATGAACCTGGTCTATGTCTCGGACGACCGCGGCCGGATCCTGACCGAGATGTCCTGTATTCGTCATGGCGAAGACCACTTTACCATGATCACCGCAGGTTCGGCCCAGTGGCACGACTTTGAGATCCTGCGCAAGGCGCTGCCCGCTGGCCTGACCCTGACCGACCGCACCACCGAATTCGCGACGATGATTGTCACCGGTCCGAAGTCGCGGGAACTGTTTGCAGGCATCTCTGACGCCGACCTGTCGCTGGGCTGGCTGACCCATCAGGAAGCCACGGTCGCGGGCAAACCTGCCTTCCTGGCGCGGGTGTCTTATGCCGGCGAACTCGGCTGGGAAGTGCACTGCGCCAACGCGCATCAGGCCGGGATCTATGCGGCGCTGATCGAAGGCGGCGCCAAGCCGTTCGGCATGTATACGCTGAACTCCTTGCGGATCGAGAAGGGTTATCGCACCTGGAAGGGTGACCTCAGCACCGATTACTCGCTGCTTGAAGGCGGGCTGGAGCGCTTTGTCAAACTCGACAAGCCGCAGGATTTCCCGGGCAAGGCCGCAATCCAAAGCGAAAAGCAGCAGGGCGTGAAAAAGTCCTTTGTCACCATGATCGTCGAGGCCGGCGATGCGGATGCGCCTTACATGTCCTGCATCTCCAAGGATGGCGAGATCGTGGGCGAGACCACGAGCGGAGACTGGGGCTACCGTGTGGGCGCCTCAATCGCGCTGGGCATGGTGCGCAGTGAACTGGCCGT
Organism: Leisingera sp. F5; assembly: GCF_001593695.1. Taxonomy (NCBI): domain Bacteria; kingdom Pseudomonadati; phylum Pseudomonadota; class Alphaproteobacteria; order Rhodobacterales; family Roseobacteraceae; genus Leisingera; species Leisingera sp. F5. The sequence goes on from NZ_LUKH01000008.1 coordinate 70,175, forward strand.
GCCGGGCACCGAGCTGGAGGTTGAGATCTACGGGCAGAAATGCCGGGCCGTGGTTCAGAAAGATGAACCGCTGTGGGATCCGGCAAACGAGCGCCTGCGCGCCTGATCAACCCGTATCAGCCCGGGCCGCATAGGTCCGGGCTGATGCCCCTATAAAAGACAGCCTGCGCCGCCGGATCGTTTCCTGTATCCTGGCGGCGCAAGGCAACCCGCTCAAAGGACTGTTTGTTATGGCTGAGATCACGCTTCTGGATGGCTCGATCGGGCAGGAGGTTGTCAAACGGTCCGGCGACCGCGCAACCCCTTTGTGGTCCACCGCGGTGATGGTTGACCGGCCTGGGGTGGTCGGCGGCATCCATGCTGATTACTTTGCCGCAGGCGCCACGATTGCCACAACAAACACCTATGCGGTTCTGCGCGACCGGCTGCAGCGCGCAGGTCTGGAAGATCATTTCAATGAGCTTCTGCAGAAGGCCGCCGTGCAAGCCGCTGCAGCGCGGGACACCCATGGCTCGGGCCGTGTCGCGGCAGCGCTTGGCCCGCTGATCGCCTCCTATCGCCCAGACATTTGCCCGCCGCATGATGAGGCAAAACCTGTCTACGCCGAACTGGTCAAATTGCTTGGCCCGCAGGCTGATCTCTTCCTGATCGAAACCGTCTCCTCGCTGGAGCATGCCAAAGGCGCGCTGCTGGGCTGTGCGGAGGCGGGCAAACCGGTCTGGCTGGCGGCATCCGTTTCAGATGAGGATGGAACATTGCTGCGCTCGGGAGAGCCGCTTGCCGCGCTTGCCCCGCTGATTGAGGAATTCCAGCCCGATGCGGTGCTACTCAACTGTTCCCGGCCCGAGGTTATCGGCGAGGGTTTGGAGACCGTCAAAGCATTCGGCAAGCCTTACGGCGCCTATGCCAACGGTTTCACCCGGATATCCGAGGATTTTCTGAAGGACGCCCCCACCGTGGATGCGCTGGAGCAGCGCCAGGATCTGGGGCCAGCGGCGTATGCGGAATTTGCCATGGGTTGGGTTGCGCAAGGCGCCACCATCGTCGGCGGCTGCTGCGAGGTCGGCCCGGACCACATCGCCGAACTGGCCCGCTGCTTGTGCGCGGCCGGGCATCGGATCGTCTGACGTCGTCTGACAGGGGGATAAGCATGGCAACGCAGGAAAAACTCAAAACCGCGGACCCGGCCCGGGTCTGGAGCATAGACATTATCGTCAGCGAAGGATTCGTGCTGACGGAGATGTCGGCTGTGGTTGAAGTGCTGCGGATCGCCAACCGGGTGCTTGCGCAGCCGCCGTTCAAATGGACCATGCGATCCCTGCAGGGCGGGCGCGTTGGCTGCAAGGCGGGCCTTAGCGTGGACACCGAACCCTTCGCGGTTAAGCCTGCTGCGGATTTTGCCTTCTTCCTTGGCAATTCGGACCCGGATCATCCGGGCCTCAGCCTGGGCCGGGTGATCTCCGGCTATACCTGCCGCGGCAGTAAGGTCTATCTGCTGGCCGAGGCCGCAGCCCGCTACATCCGCGATCAGGGCGGCGCGGCCGGCCGGCTGACGACGCATTGGGAAAACTCCGCCCTGCTGCGCGAACGTATGGGGCTGAACGATTCCAGCCATGCCCTGGCAAGCGAAGACGGGCTGGTGGTGACCTGTGCCGGCATGGGGTCTACCGTCGATATCGTGCTGGCGCTTGTCGGGCGGCTGACCTCGGCTGCGGCGCAGATGACCGTTGCCAACATCATGCTGCACGAACAGGTGCGTGATTTCTCCTCGCTGCAGCCCTTTGCCGGCGCCAAGCCGACGATCACCGGCGACAGCGACTTGGATCATTGCATCCGGATCATGCAGGACAACATCGAAGAACCGGTGCCGATCAGCGAAATCGTGGACGAGCTTGGCATCTCCACCCGCTCGCTGGAGCGCAAGTTCAAGACCTTCCTCGGCACCACGCCCAACGGGTTCTACCGCGAAATGCGGCTGTCTAAGGCCAATAACCTGTTGCTGAACACCACCATGAGCGTGCGGGAGATCGGCCTTGCCTGCGGCTTCCCGAATGGCTTTTCCTCGCTCTACAAAAGCTTCTTCGGCATCACCCCCTTTGCCCTGCGCAAGCGCCGCAGGCTGGGGGAAGGCGGGGCTGGAAATATCCTCAAAGCCGGAGAATAGCCGGGGAAGCTTGGCGTTTTTGATGCATTTTACGCCGCCTATCCATGATAATCAGGCGCAAACACTGACTGTGGAGCGATGACATGAGCGATCTTCCCAACAAGGCCCGCGTGGTCATTATCGGCGGTGGCGTGATCGGCTGCTCGGTGGCCTATCATTTGACCAAGCTGGGCTGGAAGGATGTGGTGCTGCTGGAGCGCAAGCAGCTGACCTCGGGCACCACCTGGCACGCCGCGGGCCTGATCGCCCAGCTGCGCGCAACTGCCAATATGACCAAACTGGCAAAATACTCCCAGGAACTTTATGGCGCGCTGGAAGAAGAAACCGGTGTTGCCACCGGCTTCAAGCGCTGCGGCTCAATCACCGTAGCGCTGACCGAAGAGCGCAAGGAAGAGATCTTCCGCCAGGCCGCCATGGCCCGCGCGTTCGGTGTCGAGGTCGAGGAAATCTCCCCTGAAGAGGTGCAAACCCGCTACGAGCACCTGAACGTGGGCGACGTGACCGCCGGCGTGTGGCTGCCAAAAGACGGGCAGGGCGACCCGGCCAACATCGCACTGGCCCTGGCCAAGGGCGCCCGCCAGCGCGGCGCGCTGGTCAAGGAACGCATCAAGGTCACCAGCATCTCCAAGGACGGCCGCCGCGTTACCGGTGTCGACTGGGCCAGCGACGACGGGCAGTCCCAGGGCCATATCGAGGCCGACATGGTGGTGAACTGCGCCGGCATGTGGGGCCACGAGGTCGGCCGCATGGCGGGCGTCAACGTGCCGCTGCACGCCTGCGAGCATTTCTACATCGTGACCGAAGGCATCACCGGCCTGACCCAGATGCCGGTGCTGCGGGTGCCGGACGAATGCGCGTATTATAAGGAAGACGCCGGAAAGATCCTGCTCGGCGCGTTTGAGCCGAACGCCAAGCCATGGGCAATGAACGGCATCCCGGACACGTTCGAATTCGATCAGCTGCCCGAGGATTTCGACCACTTCGAGCCGATCCTGGAAGCCGCCTGCAACCGGATGCCGATGCTGGCTGAGGCGGGCATCCATACCTTCTTTAACGGCCCGGAATCCTTTACCCCGGATGACGCCTACCACCTGGGTCTGGCGCCCGAGATGGACAACTTCTGGGTTGCCGCTGGATTCAACTCGATCGGCATCCAATCGGCGGGCGGCGCTGGCATGGCGCTGGCGCAGTGGATGGAAGACGGCCAGAAACCCTTTGATCTGGGCGACGTGGACATCTCCCGGATGCACCCGTTCCAGGGTAACAAGCACTACCTGTTCGAGCGCTCCAAAGAGACCTTGGGCCTCTTGTACGCCGACCACTACCCCTACCGTCAAAAGGCCACCGCCCGAGGCGTGCGCCGCACCCCGTTCCACCATCACTTGCTGGATCAGGGCGCTGTGATGGGCGAAATCGGCGGCTGGGAGCGTGCCAACTGGTTCGCCAACGAAGGCCAGGAACGCGAATACCAATACAGCTGGAAGCGGCAGAACTGGTTTGAGAATTCGGCAGCTGAACACAAGGCAGTCCGCGAAAATGTGGGCATGTACGACATGTCCTCCTTCGGCAAGATCCGCGTCGAAGGCCCGGATGCCGAGACCTTTCTGAACTACATCTGCGGCGCCAACCTGTCAGTGCCTGCGGGCAAGATCGTCTACACCCAGTTCCTGAACACCCGCGGCGGCATCGAGGCCGATGTGACCGTCACCCGCCTGTCCGAGACCGCCTATCTGGTGGTGACCCCGGCGGTGACGCGTCTGGCCGACCAGACCTGGATGATGCGCCATGTGGGCGACCACTGCGTGGTGATCACCGACGTGACCGCAGGCGAGGGCGTGCTGGCGGTGATGGGCCCGAACGCCCGCAAGCTGCTGCAGAAGGTGTCGCCAAATGACTTCTCAAATGAGGTGAACCCCTTTGGCACCGCGCAGGAGATCGAGCTGGGCATGGGCCTCGCCCGCGTGCACCGGGTCACCTATGTGGGCGAACTGGGCTGGGAGATCTATGTAGGCGCCGACATGGCAGGCCATGCGTTCGAAACCCTCTGGGGCGCAGGCCAGGACATGGGGCTGAAACTGTGCGGCATGCATATGATGGACAGCTGCCGGATCGAGAAGGGCTTCCGCCACTTCGGACACGACATCACCTGCGAGGATAACGTAATCGACGCAGGGCTTGGCTTTGCTGTGAAGACCGACAAGGCGGATTTCATCGGCAAGGCAGCAGTGCTGGAGCGCAAGGAGAGCGGCCCGAAAAACCGTATGGTTCAATTCAAATTGACCAACGCCGAGCCGCTGCTATTCCACAACGAACCGATCATCCGCGACGGCAAATATGTGGGCTACCTCAGCTCCGGCAACTACGGCCACACGCTGGGAGCTGCCATCGGCATGGGTTACGTGCCGTGTGAAGGCGAAAGCGCGGCCGATGTGCTGGGGTCCACCTATGAGATCGACGTTATGGGCACCCGTGTGAAGGCCGAGGCTTCGCTTAAGCCAATGTATGATCCGAAATCGGAGCGGGTGAAGGCCTAAGCACCTCTCCAGTGGTTTCACCTGCCCCGTATCACGCCCCGGCTGCAACGCCGGGGCGTTTTTTGCAGCTGTCCCCGCGGGGACAGATTTGGGTTCTGCTGCAACGTTTCCCATGGTTTGGCCGGAATGCCGCCCGACGCCTCTTGACCCCGCCGGGAAACCCTTGGAGAAATCCATAAAAAGCCTTGTACGGCAGGGGTAAACAGGTAGGTTGCTTGTCCCGGCCACTGACACGGGCATGACGAAGAGGATTTGGGACATGAAGATCAGCATCGAACGCGGCACGCTCCTCAAAGCTGTGGCTCAGGCACAGTCGGTGGTCGAGCGCCGCAACACCATTCCGATTCTGGCGAATGTGCTGATCGAAGCCGAGGGCGACAGTGTCCAGTTCCGCGCCACCGATCTGGATATTGAGGTGGTCGACAAAGCCCCCGCCCAGGTCGAGCGCGCCGGGGCAACCACAGTGGCCGCCACCACCCTGCACGAGATTGTCCGCAAACTGCCCGACGGCGCCTTGGTTACCCTGAGTGCCGACGCCGCAACCGGCCGTCTGACGGTGGAGGCCGGCCGGTCGAACTTCTCGCTGGCGACACTGCCGCGCGAGGATTTCCCGGTGATGGCGTCGTCTGAATACCACTCGAACTTCGCCGCCAAGGCCGCGGTGCTGCGCCGCCTGTTCGACAAATCGAAATTTGCAATCTCGACCGAAGAGACCCGGTACTATCTGAACGGTGTCTATCTGCATGTCTCCAACAGTGCCGAAGGCGGCAAGGTTCTGCGTGCTGTGGCCACCGACGGCCATCGTCTGGCGCGGATTGACTCCGAGCTTCCGCTGGGTGCCGAGGACATGCCGGGCGTGATCGTGCCGCGCAAGACCGTGGGCGAGCTGCGCAAACTGCTGGACGATGACGACATGGACATCGCGGTGTCGGTTTCGGAAACCAAGGTGCGCTTTGCCACCCCGAACATCACCCTGACGTCCAAAGTGATTGACGGCACCTTCCCGGACTACACCCGGGTGATCCCGGCCGGCAACACCCGCCGCCTGGAAGTGGATGCCTCCGAGTTCGCGCAGGCCGTGGACCGGGTGGCAACGGTGTCGTCGGAGCGGTCCCGCGCGGTGAAACTGCAGCTGGAAGAGGACCGTTTGATCCTGTCGGTCAATGCGCCGGACAGCGGTGCCGCGGAAGAAGAGCTGGCGGTGGCTTATAACGACGAACGCCTGGAAATCGGATTTAACGCCAAGTACTTGCTGGAAATTGCCAATCAGGTAGACCGCGAAAACGCTGTGTTCATGTTCAACTCCTCCGGCGATCCGACCCTGATGCGCGAAGGCAGCGACGAAAGCGCCGTTTACGTCGTGATGCCGATGCGGGTCTGATCGCCTGACGGCGATGCCTGCGGCGGGGATATTTTTGGCCAGATGAACAAGGGAGCTCCCGTGTGCTGGCTCTGACCTCACTCGTATTGTCCCATTTCCGCTCGCATTTGCGGGCGGAATTGCGTTTGGACGGGCGGCCGGTGGCCATTCATGGCAACAATGGCGCGGGCAAGACCAATATCCTGGAGGCGGTCTCGCTGTTCTCGCCCGGCCGCGGGTTGCGGCGGGCCAGTGCCGCCGACATGGTGCGCCAGCCGGAAGCGCTGGGCTGGAAGTTGAAAGGCGAGTTGCAAGCGCCCTCGCAGGTTTATGAAGTGGAAACCTGGTCAGAAGGCGGCAATGCCCGGCAGGTGAAGATCGACAACAAATCCGCCAGCCAGTTGGCGCTGGGGCAGGTGGCGCGGGTGGTCTGGCTGATCCCTGCGATGGACCGGTTGTGGATTGAAGCTGCCGAAGGGCGGCGGCGCTTTCTGGACCGGATCGCGCTGAGCTTTGAGCCCGCCCATGCCGAGGCCTCGCTGGCTTATGAAAAGGCGATGCGGGAGCGGAACCGGCTGCTGAAGGAGCAGGTGCGTGATGCCGCTTGGTACCGGGTGCTGGAACAGCGGATGGCTGCCGCCGGGCATCGGATCCACACCGCCCGCGTGCAGTCAGTGGATCTGCTGCAAATGGCGCAGGCAGAGGCGGAAACCGCCTTTCCCGCGGCGGAGCTGGAATTGCTGCAATCGGAAGGCAGCATGCCGTCCTCTGAGGCGGACTTCAAAGAGGCGCTGGAGGAAAGCCGGTTCCGGGATCTCGCGGCAGGAAGGACCCTTGTCGGGCCGCACAGGACCGATTTGATCGGCACCTATCAGGCCAAGGGTATCCCGGCCAAGGATTGTTCGACCGGAGAGCAGAAAGCGTTGCTGGTGTCGCTGATCCTGGCCAATGCGCGCGCACTGGCGCAGCGGGAGGGCGCGCCGCCGATCCTGCTTTTGGATGAGGTTGCCGCGCATCTGGACGCTGGCCGCCGCGCCGCCCTGTATGACGAGATTTGCGCCCTGGGAACCCAGGCCTGGATGACGGGCACCGGGCCGGAGCTGTTTGGTGAGCTGGCAGGCCGGGCGCAATTGCTGGAAGTCTCTGACAGCGGCGGCACGTCGGAGGTTCTGCAAAAATGACGGTCTCTGCCTGGGATCTTACCCTCTATGCGGGGGCCTTGCTGATCCTGTTTCTAACGCCTGGCCCGGTTTGGCTGGCACTGATGGCGCGCTCGGTGTCCGGCGGGTTTCAGGCGGCTTGGCCGCTGGCGTTAGGGGTTGCCTGCGGTGATATCCTGTGGCCGCTGATCGCAGTTGCGGGGATGTCCTGGGTGGTGTCGGAATTCACCGGCATCATGACTGTGCTGCGCTGGCTGGCCTGCCTGATGTTCCTTGGCATGGGCTTTTTGCTGATCCGCCATGCGGGCGAGGCGGTGCAGGAAAGGCGCGGCCTCACCCGGCCCGGTGTATGGGCCGGATTCATGGCGGGAATTGCCGTGATCCTGGGCAACCCCAAGGCAATCCTGTTCTATATGGGCGTTCTGCCGGGGTTCTTCGATCTGTCAGGCACAACCTGGCCGGACGTTGCCGCCATTGTAATCCTGTCCTTTGCAGTCCCGTTGGCTGGGAACCTCGCGCTGGCCGGGATGGTGCACCGTGTCCGGCGGGCGATTGCCTCGCCCAGGATCCTGCGGCGCATCAATCTGGTTTCCGGCGGGCTGCTGATCTGTGTGGGGCTGGCGATCCCGGTTCTTTAGCCGGGCGGTTGCAGCCAAGCCTGCAAGTAAGGTTCAAGTGCTTGGGCCGGGCGCGCTTCGCTTTCATGCTCCATGCAAAACCACACGCCCAGCACATGATTCAAAAACGCCTGAATGCCTTCCGCCAGCAGTTCCGGCGGCTGGTTGCGGCGCACCTCGCCCGCAGCCTGCATGTCCTGCAGCCAGCCTGTCAGCAAGGTCACCTGACGGGTGAAGCTTGCGGTGACAACTTCATCCGGCTCATCCGCGGTGGTGCCTGAATAGCGTAGCAGCAGATCGAAAATCACCCGGTCCTGCGCGACATAATCAAGATGCGGTGCAAGCCGGGCGGTCAGTCCAGCAACGTCCGAAGGGGCACTTGCGGTTTCCATCCCGTCAAGCAGCCGTGTCACTTCCGCTCCGATCAGGACGGCCAGCAGCCCGTCCTTGTCCTTGAAATGGGAAAACAGGGTGCCCTTTGCGACGCCGGCGCGGGCAACCACATCTTCAACCCGCAAACCGCTATAGCCCTGTTCCTGGACTATAGCGGTTGCGGTGCTGAGCAGTTTCGCGCGGGTTTCCAGCCGCCGCTTCTGTGGTGCGCGTGTCATGCCTCATCCTCACGGGTTTGTTATTGACCGCGGTCACTTTTGTAATTGACCGCGGTCAGTTTTTCTTTCAATAAAGTGACCATGGTCAACTTACCTCATGGAGAATGACATGTCTGCCCGGAAAATCCTGATCTTGAACGGCCACCCGGCTGAGAACACTTTCACGCAGGCGCTATGCGAAGCCTACGCAACTGCGGCGGAAGGGGCGGGGCATGATGTGCGCATGCACAAGCTGTCTCAATTGGAATTTGATGCAGATTTCGGCCAGGCCGGGTTTTCCGGCACTAAGCAACTGGAACCTCAAATCGAAGCGGTGCTTTCGGATTCCGAGTGGGCGCAGCATGTGGTCCTTGCCTTTCCGCTGTGGTGGGGCGGGATGCCGGGGAAGCTGAAGGGGTTGTTTGACCGCATTCTGCTTCCCGGCCGCACGTTTGACCCGCGCATTGTGACCGATGGCCTGCCAAAACCGCTTCTGGCCGGAAAGTCGGGCCGGGTGCTGGTGGCGTCGGACACACCGCCTGACTTGATGGAGCAGTTCTATGGTAATGCAGCGCACGTTCAGGTGGAGCGCCAGATTATGAATTTCGTGGGGATTGATCCGGTGGAGACCTGCCATTTCGGCGCATTGCAAGGGTCAAGTGCGGATGAGCGCGCAGCCTGGCTGAGCACCGCGTCGGAGCTTGGCGCCTTAGCTGCATAATCGTCTGAAACAGCCATGAAAAAAGGGGGCTTGCGCGTGACAATCCCGGCCAGACTCCGTATAAAATCCTGAAGCAAAGACAGGAAGATGTGAATGTCCGGAAACGAGCAGGCCCCCGCAGAATATGGCGCGGATTCCATCAAGGTTCTCAAAGGGTTGGAGGCAGTTCGAAAACGCCCCGGCATGTATATCGGGGACACCGACGATGGCTCGGGCCTGCACCACATGGTGTATGAGGTCGTGGACAACGGCATCGACGAGGCGCTGGCAGGCCACGCCGATCATGTGACAGTGAAAATCCACGCTGATTCCAGCGTATCCGTCAGCGACAACGGCCGCGGCATTCCGGTGGGCATCCACGAGGAAGAAGGCGTGTCGGCGGCTGAGGTCATCATGACCCAGCTGCATGCCGGCGGTAAATTCGACAGCAACTCCTACAAAGTTTCGGGCGGCTTGCACGGTGTGGGTGTCTCGGTGGTGAACGCACTCTCCGACTGGCTGGAACTGCGCATCTGGCGCGACGGCAAGGAGCATATTGCCCGCTTTGAGCGCGGCGACACGGCCAAGCACCTGGAAGTGGTTGGCGACTGCGGCGATCGAACCGGTACCGAAGTCCGCTTTATGGCATCGACTGATACTTTCTCGAACCTGGAATACTCGTTTGAGACACTGGAAAAGCGTCTGCGCGAGCTGGCCTTCCTGAACTCCGGCGTGCGGATCATCCTGGAAGATGAGCGGCCGGCCGAGAAGCTATCATCCGAGCTGTATTATGATGGCGGCGTCAAGGAGTTCGTCAAATATCTCGACCGCCACAAGACCCCGGTGATGGAAACCCCTGTCTACATCATCGGCGAGAAGGACGAGATCGGTGTTGAGATCGCGATGTGGTGGAACGACAGCTATCATGAAACGGTGCTGCCCTTTACCAACAACATCCCGCAGCGCGATGGCGGCACCCATGTTGCAGGATTCCGCGGCGCGCTGACCCGGACCATCAACAACTACGCGCAGTCTTCGGGTATCGCCAAAAGGGAGAAGATCTCCTTTACCGGTGATGACGCCCGCGAAGGCCTGACCTGCGTGCTGTCGGTCAAGGTGCCGGATCCTAAATTCTCCAGCCAGACCAAAGACAAACTGGTCTCCTCCGAGGTGCGTCCGGTGATCGAGAGCCTGATGGGGGAAAAGCTGGCCGAGTGGTTCGAGGAAAACCCCAATCAGGCCAAGCAGATTGTCGGCAAGATCGTGGAAGCCGCACTGGCGCGCGAGGCCGCCCGCAAGGCGCGCGAACTGACCCGCCGCAAAACGGCGATGGATGTGAACTACCTTGCCGGCAAGCTGAAGGACTGCTCTGAGAAAGACCCGTCCAAGACCGAAGTCTTCCTGGTCGAAGGGGATTCGGCCGGCGGTTCCGCCCAGACAGGCCGGGACCGGATGACCCAGGCGATCCTGCCCCTGCGCGGCAAGATTTTGAACGTGGAGCGGGCGCGGTTCGACCGGATGCTGGGCAGCCAGGAAATCGGCAACCTGGTGATGGCGCTTGGCACCGGCATTGGCCGTGATGAGTTCAACATTCAAAAACTGCGCTACCACAAGATTGTTATCATGACCGATGCGGACGTGGACGGTGCCCACATCCGTACGCTGCTGCTCACCTTCTTCTACCGGCAGATGCCGGAGCTGATCGAGGGCGGCTACCTCTACATTGCGCAACCGCCGCTTTATAAGGTCGCGCGCGGCAAGTCTGAGGTCTACCTCAAGGACCAGGCGGCACTCGATGACTACCTGATCAACCAGGGTGTCGATGGCGCTGTGTTGAAACTCGGCGACGGCTCTGAGGTGGCCGGTGCCGACCTGACCCGGGTGGTGGATGAAGCCCGCCAGCTGAAGCGCGTTTTGGATGCCTTTCCGACCCACTATCCGCGCCATATCCTGGAACAGGCCGCCGTGGCCGGCGCCTTTGTGCCTGGTGCGGTGGATTCCGATCTGCAAGGCGTAGCCGACAAAGTGGCGCAGCGGCTTGACCTGATTGCGCTGGAATATGAGCGCGGCTGGCAGGGCCGGATCACCCAGGATCACGGCATCCGCCTGGCCCGCATCCTGCGCGGCGTCGAGGAAGTGCGCACCCTGGACGGCCCGATGCTGCGCTCCGGCGAGGCGCGCAAGACCGGCAGCTTTACCCAAAGCCTGCAGGAAGTCTACGGCACCGCCTCCCAGCTGATCCGCCGCGACCGCAGCCAGATAATTCACGGACCGCTGGATCTTTTGAAAGCGATTCTTGAGGAGGGCGAAAAAGGCCTCTCGCTGCAGCGCTACAAGGGCCTGGGCGAGATGAACCCGGACCAGCTGTGGGAGACCACACTGGACCCGGACGCCCGGACGCTTCTGCAAGTGCGGATCGACGATATGATTGAGGCGGATGACCTGTTCACCAAGCTGATGGGCGATGTTGTCGAGCCCCGGCGCGAGTTCATCCAAAAGAACGCCTTGAGCGTTGAAAACCTGGATTTCTGATCGGTTGTAGGGATCCCCATAGTACTGCGGATACCCCATAGTTCTGCGGATTGGGTGGTTGGTATTGAGGCGACCGCTCGGCGTTGCTGTCTCTTCATCACATCGGCCATACTGCCTTGCAGGCGGGCCTGTTCATATCGGAAAGTGACTACGAGGAAACCGTCCGAATCTACCTGATGGCACATCGCCCGCCGTTCTCCATGGGGTGCAAGCTCGGTGTGAGGTTGGAGCGGCTCAGGAGGAAAACAAAGAATTCGCCCACGGGCGTCTATGCGAGCTCAATCGGCCAGCATTCGCTCGCTACGTGCGACAAGGAGCGCCATGACAAGATCGTCGTGGACTCGAAATGTTTGCTCTCCGATTTCGATCCGATCAGCCCCAGGCACATCAAACCAGGTATCTGCATCAAGGTCAGACATAGTTGCGTCGTCCCGAGAGCCGTTGAAGAGAATACTGTAAGCGTTGCTCTGCGGGTCAAGGAACCGACGTGGCCACCATTGATGGCCGATGCTCTTAGATGAAATATGCCAAACATACCCTGACTTGTTGTAGGCGGCGAGAATGCAAGGTTCCTTCTCCATCTCAACGAGCCGATACCTGCACGCTTGGGAGACCGGGTCAGAAGCGAAGGCAGGTGCTGGTTGCTGGATCGAGTTCTACAACCGAAAACGTCCCCATTTCGCGCTTGGCGGCAAACCGCCAGCCGTGGCCTATTGGCTGAGAAATGACGAAACCAAACCCGGTCAGCAGGAGCACAGAGTAGCTTAATTTACGTCCGAACCTGTCCAACGATTGGGGAGTAGCTCACCCGGTGCGTGAACAACGATGAGGATGCTTCGCAACAGGGCGCGTGCTCTTCAGTCAAGCCGGGCCGGCGGTTTCACAGGCCGAGCGGTTCGAGACCTGCTGCTGCCTTTTCCAAATCACTGTTGAAACATGGGTTTGTCCCAAAATTGTTTGCGCCATTCGCGATTGGAAGCGCTCCGGAAACATAAAACATCGTTAATTTTGATTGTTTGAATGTTTGGTGTTGCCAAATCTACTGCCTGCGAAATGATTCAGATCAAAGTGCAGAATGACTGTCCTGCGCATTCTCCTGCCAGCGAAGCGGCGCTGTTCAGAAAACCGGAATCAGATGCGGCCTTTTCCGGCCGGCTTGCTGCGCTACACTTGTAAGAGCCAAGGAGGACAAAAAATGTCCGAACAGCCAAGCAAAGCCGAAGAGCGGAACACCTTCCTGTTCCTGGCCGTGGTTCTGGCGCCAGTTCTGGCAGTGGGAATCGTCGGCGGATACGGCCTGATGATCTGGATCTCCCAGATCTTCCTGGGACCACCCACAGGTTAAAGATTCAGGTCAATGCCAGCACATGCCAGCACAGCCCCCTCGCGGCGCGCCTTCCTGACCGGAAGAGTGGCCCGCCCGGACCCGGAATTCCGTCCGCCCTGGACGGATGAGGCCCAGGTTCAGGCGTATTGCACCAGTTGCAATGCCTGCGTGGAGAACTGCCCGGAGGAGATCATTGAACTCGACAGCCGCAACCGCCCGCGGATCAGTTTCCGGGGCGGTGAATGCACCTTTTGCACAGCTTGTGCCGAAGCCTGCCCTGAGCCGGTGTTCGATCTGGATCAACCCGCCCCCTGGTCAGTGACCGTGGATATCGGCAGCAACTGCCTCCTGTCTGCCGGCATCTCCTGCCAGCTGTGCACCGACATCTGCGATCCGCGCGCCCTGAGTATGGACCTGTCGGTCCGCCCCGTCGGCGCCATCCGAGTTGACGCCGAGGCCTGCACCGGCTGCGGCGCCTGCCTTGCCACTTGCCCGAGTAATGCCATCGCGATCAGCGATCCCCGCCAGCAAAGGATGTCCGCGTGACAGAAGAAATCCATATCTCCAGCCTGCTGGTGCGCAGCAACCCGGCGCAAATGGAAGGTGTCCTGACCGATATCAAGTCCATGCCGAACGCCGAGATTTCGCAAACGGATCCCTCAGGCAAAATCGTTGTTCTGTTCGAAGCGGACAGTGACCGGGCCATTGGCGATGCCTTGGCCAAAATCCAGCTTCTCGACGGCGTCGCCAGCGCGGCGCTTGTCTTCCATCAAACCTGCGATGCGCAGGACCTCGCCCTTGAAGAAGGAGTCCCCCAATGACCGGACTTACCCGCCGTGACGCCATCAAGGCGCAGGCCGCTGCAGCAGCGGCGCTTGCTGCCGGGCTGCCAATCCCCGCCGCCGCGCAGAACCTTGTCACCGATGCCAGCCTGACTGAATTGAAGTGGTCCAAGGCGCCCTGCCGGTTCTGCGGCACCGGCTGCTCGATCATGGTCGCGACCAAGGCCGGCCGGGTGGTCGCCACCCATGGCGACACCCAGGCCGAGGTGAACCGCGGCCTGAACTGCGTCAAAGGCTACTTCCTGTCCAAGATCATGTATGGTGCCGACCGTCTGACCACGCCGCTGCTGCGCAAGACCAATGGCGAATATGACAAAGAGGGCGAATTCACCCCGGTCAGCTGGGATGAAGCCTTTGATATCATGGCCGAGAAGTGGAAGAAGACCCTGGCCGAGAAAGGCCCCCAGGGCATCGGCATGTTCGGCTCCGGCCAGTGGACGGTCTGGGAAGGCTATGCCGCCTCCAAGCTGATGAAAGCGGGCTTCCGGTCCAACAACATCGACCCCAACGCGCGCCACTGCATGGCCAGCGCGGTGGGTGGCTTCATGCGCACCTTTGGCATCGATGAGCCGATGGGCTGCTATGACGACTTTGAGAACGCCGACGCATTCGTGCTGTGGGGTTCGAACATGGCGGAGATGCACCCGATCCTGTGGACGCGCATCACCGACCGCCGCTTCAGCCATCCGCATGTGAAGGTGGCGGTGCTGTCGACCTTCACCCACCGCAGCTTTGATCTGGCCGATATCCCGGCGGTCTTTAACCCGCAGACCGACATGGTGATCCTGAACTACATCGCCAATTACATCATCCAGAATGATGCGGTGCATAAGGACTTTGTCGGCAAACACGTCAATTTCCGCCGCGGCAATCAGGACATCGGCTATGGTCTGCGTCCTGAACACCCGCTGGAGCAGGCGGCTGAGAATAATGACAAGGCAGGCGGCTCCGAGCCGATGTCGTTTGAAGAATTCGCCGAATTCGTTTCCGAATACACGCTTGAAAAAGCCGAGGAAATGTCCGGTGTTCCGGCCGAGACCCTGGAGAAGATCGCCAAGCTTTATGCCGATCCCGACACCAAGGTCATGTCGCTGTGGACCATGGGCGTCAACCAGCACACCCGCGGTGTCTGGACCAACAACCTGCTGTACAACATCCACCTGCTGACCGGCAAAATCTCCACCCCCGGCAACTCGCCGTTCTCGCTGACCGGCCAGCCGTCGGCCTGCGGCACCGCGCGTGAGGTGGGCACCTTCTCGCACCGTTTGCCTGCGGATCTGGTGGTGAAGAACCCCGAACACCGCGCCTTTGCGGAAAAGATCTGGAAACTGCCCGACGGCACCGTGCCCGGCTGGGTCGGCTCCCACGCGGTCAAGCAGAACCGCGACCTGAAAGACGGCAAGATCAACTGCTACTGGGTGCAGGTGAACAACAACATGCAGGCCGCCCCTAACATGATGGAGGAAGGGCTGCCGGGCTACCGCAACCCTGACAATTTCATCGTGGTGTCCGATGCTTATCCGACGGTGACCGCCGAGGCCGCCGACCTGATCCTGCCCGCTGCGATGTGGGTGGAAAAGGAAGGCGCCTATGGCAACGCCGAGCGCCGCACCCAGTTCTGGTATCAGCTGGTCAACGCGCCGGGTGAATCCAGATCCGACCTTTGGCAGCTGGCGGAATTCTCCAAGCGCTTCACCACCGATGAGGTCTGGCCGGCCGAGCTGTTGGATGCGAATCCCGAATACAAAGGCAAGACCCTGTTCGACGTGCTGTTCGCCAACGGCAAGGTCGACCAGTTCGAACTGACCGAGACAGCCAAGGAGTACGGCAACCAGGAATCCGAGGACTTTGGCTTCTACCTCCAGAAGGGCCTGTTTGAGGAATACGCTGAGTTCGGCCGCGACCACGGCCACGACCTGGCACCCTTCGACACCTATCACGAGGTGCGCGGCCTGCGCTGGCCCGTGGTGAACGGCAAGGAAACCCGGTGGCGGTTCAAGGAAGGCTCCGACCCGTATGTGACCCCCGGCGCGGATTACGAGTTCTACGGCAAGCCCGACGGCAAGGCGGTGATCTTCGCACTGCCCTATGAGCCGCCGGCAGAAAGCCCGGATGACGAATACCCGATGTGGCTGGCCACCGGCCGGGTGCTGGAGCATTGGCACTCCGGCTCAATGACTCAGCGGGTGCCGGAGCTGTATCAGGCCGTCCCCGACGCGCTCTGCTACATGCACCCGGATGACGCCAAGGCCCAAGGGTTCAGGCGCGGCACCGAAGTGCGGATCATCTCGCGGCGCGGCGAAATCCGCACCCGGGTTGAAACCCGCGGCCGCAACAAGCCGCCGAAGGGTCTGGTGTTTGTGCCTTGGTTCGATGCGCGCCGGCTGATCAACAAGGTCACGCTGGATGCCACCGATCCGATCTCGAAACAGACGGATTACAAGAAATGCGCAATCCGTATCGAAGCAGTGTGAGGCCCGTCATGAAACATCTCCGTCTCGCCATTCTGGCCGCTCCGCTCCTGCTGGCCTCAGCCGCCTTTGCCCAGAACCAGGTCGCCACGCTGCGCAATACCGCGCCGCTGGGCGAACAGGGCGAAGCCACCCAGATCCCCGGCGTCGTCAACACCGACATCCGCCAGGTGCGCAACTACCCGGACCAGCCGCCGCTGATCCCGCACAAGACCGACAATTATCAGGTGGATCTCAACTCTAACAAATGCCTGTCCTGCCACAGCCGCACCGCGGTGGAGGTCAGCCAGGCGCCGATGATCTCGGTCACCCACTTCATGAACCGCGAGGGCCAGACCCTCGGCGCGGTCAGCCCGCGGCGGTATTTCTGCACCCAGTGCCATGTGGTGCAGACCAACGCCCGGCCGCTGGTTGAGAATGAGTTCGTCGATGTCGACAAGGTGCTGGACTACGTGCACTCCAAACAGGGCGGGTCTGACTGATGTGGGGTTTTCTGAAACGTCTATGGTGGATCATCAAGCGTCCCAGCGCCTATTTCTCGCTCGGCTTTCTGACCATGGGCGGCTTTGTGATGGGGATCATCTTCTGGGGCGGCTTCAACACCGCGCTTGAGGTGACAAACACCGAGGCCTTCTGCACCAGCTGCCACGAGATGCGCGACAACGTGTTCGAGGAGCTGAAGCCGACGATCCACTACTCCAACCGCTCCGGCGTGCGGGCGTCCTGCCCGGATTGCCACGTGCCGCACCAATGGTCCAACAAGATCGCCCGCAAGATGCAGGCCTCCAAGGAGGTCTGGGGCAAGATCTTCGGCACCATCAACACGCGGGAGAAATTCCTGGAGCACCGGCTGGAACTGGCGCAGCACGAATGGGCGCGGCTTGAGGCAAACGACAGCCTGGAATGCCGCAACTGCCACTCGGATGAGTCGATGGATATCACCCGCCAGTCCAAGCGGGCCGCGGACGCGCATGAGCGCTTTCTGTTCACCGGCGAAAAGACCTGCATCAACTGTCACAAGGGCATTGCCCACCAGCTGCCCGACATGGCCGCGGCCGAAGGCGAAGACCACGCAGGTCTGCTGGCCCCGGCCCGCGGCGAGGGTCTCCTGGCCAGCACCCGCAGCTACCTGGGCCTGAGCGGCGACTGACGCTGCCAGCCCCGCAAAACACGAAAAGACCGCTGTCCCGATGGGCAGCGGTCTTTTTATTGGTAGAGTTACAGCGGGATGCTGCCTAGATGATCCTCGCCGCGCTCGCGGGCCAGTTTCATCTGCTTCTGCCGCTCGCGGAACCGCACCTTATCCGCGTCCGAGGTCTGATCAATGCACAGGTGGCAGCTGACGCCTTGTTCGAACTCGGGCCGCGCCTTGTCCTCTGGCAGGATCGGACGGCGGCAGCCGTGGCATAGCTCATGCGGGCCTTCCTCCAGCCCGTGGCCGACCGACACCCGGTTGTCGAAGACAAAGCATTCTCCTTCCCAGGTGCTGTTGTCCGTCGGCATTTCCTCCAGATAGCGCAGAATGCCGCCCTTCAGGTGATAGACATCCTCCACCCCTTGGCCCAGCAAGTAGTTGGTGGATTTTTCGCAGCGGATGCCGCCGGTGCAGAACATCGCAACCCGCTTGTTGTGAAAACGGTCCTTGTTCTCTTCCCACCAGGCGGGGAAATCGCGGAATGACTCGGTCTTGGGGTCGATCGCGCCTTCAAACGTGCCGATCGCCACCTCGTAGTCGTTGCGCGTGTCGATCAGCACAACATCGTCCTGCCGGATCAGGTCGTTCCATTCCTCCGGTTCGATGTAATGCCCGACGGAGGCCAGCGGATCCACGTCCGGCTGGCCCATGGTGACAATCTCTTTCTTCAGCCGCACCTTCATCTTGCCAAAGGGCGGCTCGGCAGCGGTTGCCTCTTTCCACTCCAGCCCCGCACAGCCGGGCAGGGACTTGATATGTGCCAGCACCGCGTCGATGCCAGCCCGCGGGCCGGCGATGGTGCCATTGATCCCTTCCTGCGCCAGCAGCAGCGAGCCTTTGACATCCTGCGCCTGGCACAGGTCCAGAAGCGCCGGCCTGATCGCGGCGGGGTCGGGGAAACGGGTGAAGTGATAGAGGGCAGCAATCGTGTACATGCCCCGCCCTTAGAACCATGTGCCCGGGTTTTCAAGTGAAAGAACCGCTGTCGCAACGCCAATAAAATAAGGGCTTTGGATGTATCTTTCCTGTCTCGCCGGGGCGCAGGCGGCCAACAGCAGTTCCCAAGCCCCGCCTGCACCGCTACATATTGTGTGCGCAGTATAGGAGATGCCGATGTCCCACGCCTTGATCGTTGTCGATGTGCAAAACGATTTCTGCCCTGGCGGGGCGCTGGCGGTGCCCGGCGGGGATGAGGTGGTGGCCCCCATTAACGCAATGATGGACCGTTTCGATGCGGTGATCCTGACCCAGGATTGGCACCCGGCGGGGCATTCCTCCTTTGCCTCCTCGCATCCCGGAAAGGCACCGTTTGAAACCACGGAAATGCCTTATGGTACTCAGGTGCTGTGGCCCGATCACTGTGTGCAAGGCACCGAGGGCGCCTCCTTTCACAACGACCTGCGCACCGATGGCGACCTGATCATCCGCAAGGGCTTCCGGCCGGGGATCGACAGCTATTCGGGGTTCTTCGAGAACGATCAATCCACCCCCACCGGGCTGGAGGGCTACCTGCGCAGCCGCGGCATCACTAGTTTGACCCTGGCTGGGCTTGCCACTGATTTCTGCGTTGCTTTCACGGCCCTGGATGCGGCGCGGTTGGGGTTTGGTGTGACTGTGGATCTGGCCGCCTGCCGCGCTATCGACCTGAACGGATCGCAGCAAGCTGCTCTGAAGAAAATGGCGAGTGAAGGTGTCAATCTGCAATCTTAAGAAGATAGAGGCGAAATGTTAACAAAGGCATTGCTAAGCTGTGCGGGCACCCGGACAGATGCCAAGGCTGATTGATGGACACTTCGGACTGGACCGGCAACGGACCGCTGGCCAAATTCAGTAAGCGATATGGCTCGCTTGAGCTGCTGCTGCGCTATTGCCGCGGCCGTGTCCGCGCGTTCCGGGCCCGCCTGCTGTTCATGCTCTTTGCTTTTGGCGTTCTTGGCATGGCCGTGCCGCCGCTCTACGCGCTGCTGGCTTTTGCGCTTGCGCTTGCCGGGGATGTTGCGGACTGTCTTCTGCTGCGCCAGGCAGAACACCTGGTCCGCGGCGGGATGAGTGAAGGGCGGCTGCGGCTGCTGACGGCGCTGACTGCCTTTTTGCACGCCTTGGCGCTTGGCGCGGCCGCGTCGGTCCCGTTCTGGGTCGAAACGCCGGCACTGCTGCCGCACGCGCATAATGAGCCGTTGTATACCATCGGTTTGCTTACCGGGATGGCGATCAACGCAGGGCTGGTGCTGCCCTACCACCCGCGCGCTGTCCTTGCCAGACTTGTCACCTATGCTGGGTTGCCGGTGGCCTTTCTGGCAGCGGAGATCGTTGAAACACCGGTCCTGGCGCCGACGTATTATCTGCATCTGGCCGGGCTGCTTGTGCTTTTTGCCTCCTTTTTCTGGTTTCTGACCTATGTTATGCGTAATTTCAGCGGGACCCGCAGCGCAATGCTGGCCCAGGTCCTTCAGCAGGAAGAACTGGAAGCCGCCTATGTCCGGCTGTCCGATCAGAAAATGGAGGCCAAGCGCCTGGCGCTGGTTGCCAAAAATGCCAACGACAGCGTGATGCTGATGGACCGCGACGGGCGCATCACCTGGGTGAACGACAGTTTCACCCGCATCACCGGTTACAGTTTTGACGAGGCGCAGGGCCAGTTGCCCGGCGATCTGCTGAACAGCGGCGAGACGGACGCTGAGACTATCCAGCAGCTGCAGGACAGCGTTCTCCATGCGCGTCCTCTGCGGGTGGAAATACGCAACCGCTGCAAGAACGGGCGGCGGGTCTGGATCGAGACCAGCCAGGTGCCGATGCTGAATGCGGCGGGCGAGCTGGAAACCCTGATTGCGGTGGAGCGGGACATTACCGCCGCCAAGGAACATGCCCAGCAATTGGAACAGGCCCGTATCGCTGCCGAGGAAGGCGCCCGGGCCAAGGCTGATTTTCTGGCCACGATGAGCCACGAAATCCGCACACCGATGAACGGGGTGATCGGCATGGCGCAGCTGTTGCGCGACAGCAGCTTGAACGAAGAGCAAGCCCTATACGCCGACACCATCCTCAGTTCGGCGGATACCCTGCTGGCGCTGATCAATGATGTCCTCGACTTTTCGCAAATGGATGCCGAGGAACTTAATCTCAGCCAGGTCAACTTTGATCCGCACGCCTGCTTTGGGGATACCATCCGCCTCCTGCAGGCCCAGGCCGACGCTAAAGGGCTGGGGCTGGTCCTGAAAATAACGGGGCGTGTGCCCAGCCTGCTGCGGGGGGATGACCGGCGGATCCGGCAGATTTTGATGAACCTCACCGGCAATGCGATCAAATTCACGGATCAGGGCCGGGTGCTGGTGACATTGGATGCCGAACCTGCGGTATCAGGGGCAGGCCACGAGTTGTTGTTCACAGTGGCAGACACTGGAATTGGCATCGCCGCTGAGAAGCTTGGCAAGGTGTTTGAGCGTTTTTCCCAGGCGGATGCTGCAATCAGCCGCCGCTTTGGCGGCACCGGGCTTGGACTGGCCATTTCCCGCCGTCTGGCGGAAGCGATGGATGGCAGTATTGCGGTCACGTCTGAACCTGGCTTGGGGTCCTGTTTTACGGTGCGGCTGCGGTTGCAAGCGCCTCAGGCGGAACCTGAACAGGCGCCCGCTGCAACGGCCTATCCAGACGAGTCCCCGGCATTGGACGGCCTGCGGGTTCTGGTGGCCGAGGACAACGCGGTGAACCGGGTGCTGATTGAAAAATTCCTGCAATCCGCACCGGTGGAACTGGCCTTCGCCAAAAATGGCCGCGAGGCAGTGGCGCGTTTTGAGGACTTTGCCCCGGATGTCATTCTGATGGATATGTCGATGCCGGAAATGGACGGGCTGGAAGCCACCCGGATAATCCGTGCCCGGGCCCGCCTGCAGCCGGCCGTTGTGGCTCTGACCGCCAACGCGTTTGAGTCCGATCGTAAGGCTTGCCTGGATGCCGGCATGGATGACTTCATGAGCAAGCCGATCAACCGGGCTGCGCTATTAGACGTGCTGGGCCAATTGGCGCCCAAGGCACAAGCGCGCCGCACGGGTTGAATTCCTTGCCCCTGCAGGCGGGCTATTCTATCAATCAGTAACCCTTATGCACGAGGCTGCCGGTGGATATTGCAACCCGCGTCTACAATCACAAATGGAAGATCGATCCGATCGTCCGGTCGCTGATTGATACTGATTTCTATAAGCTTCTGATGTGCCAGTCAGTGTTCCGCAACAAACCGGACACCACTGTCACTTTCTCGCTGATCAATCGCTCCGCGCATGTGCCTCTGGCCGAACTGATCGACGAGGGCGAGCTGCGCGAACAGCTGGATCACATCCGCTCGCTGTCGCTCAGCCGCGGCGAAAGCACATGGCTGCGCGGCAATACCTTCTATGGCAAGCGGCAGATGTTCCGCCCCGATTTTATGGAATGGTTCGAGGGTCTGCGCCTGCCGCCCTATCATTTGGAGCGCAGGGGCGATCAGTACGAGCTGACGTTCGAGGGCAAATGGCACGAAGTCATGCTGTGGGAGATCCCGGCGCTGGCGGTGCTGATGGAGCTGCGCAGCCGCGCGGTGATCAACAGCATGGGCCGGTTTGAGCTGCAGGTGCTATACGCCCGCGCCATGACCAAGGTCTGGGAAAAGATCGAGCGCCTGCGGGACGTGGACGGGCTGACCATCGCCGATTTCGGCACTCGCCGCCGCCATTCCTTCCTCTGGCAGGACTGGTGCGTCCAGGCGATGCATGAGGGGCTGGGCGGTAAATTCACCGGCACCTCCAATTGCCTCATCGCCATGCGCCGCGAGGTGGAGGCGATCGGCACCAATGCCCATGAGCTGCCGATGGTCTATTCCGCGCTGGCTGAAAATGACGCAAAGCTGGCCCAAGCGCCCTATGACGTGTTGTCCGATTGGCATGACGAGCACGAGGGCAACCTGCGCATCATCCTGCCCGACACCTACGGTACACAAGGCTTCCTGGACCGCGCGCCTGATTGGCTGGCCGGCTGGACCGGTATCCGCATTGACAGCGGCGACCCGGCCAAGGGCGCCGAGGTGGCGATCAACTGGTGGAATGAGCGGGGCGAGGATCCGTCGGAGAAACGGGTGATCTTCTCCGACGGGCTTGATGTGCAGCAGATCCAGGACTTGCACGCGCAGTTCTCGGACCGTACCAAGATCTCATTCGGCTGGGGCACGCTGCTGACCAACGACTTCCGCGGGCTGGTGAAGGATAACGCGCTGGCGCCGTTTTCGCTGGTCTGCAAGGCGGTAGCCGCCAATGGCCGGCCAACAGTGAAACTGTCTGACAACCCGGAAAAGGCGATGGGGCCAGCGGATGAGATTGAGCGCTACAAGCGGATATTCGGCGTCGGCAAGCAGGAGCGGCAGGCGGTAATCGTTTGATAACACTTCGCCGGTTTTGCGGGGCCGACCCTGCCAGGCGGTACAATTAGTGGCAGAGCTTCTGCCCCAATGTTTCGCGCGCGAAACATTGGGGTAACAGTGCTGACCTAATCACGCACCCTAGCCGTGATGCGCTGCCACGGTCTTCAGCTGCGAAAACCCATAGAGCGCCTCGAACCCCTTTTCCCGCCCGTGACCGGATTTTCCGACCCCGCCAAAGGGCAGCTCCACCCCGCCACCGGCGCCGTAATTGTTGATGAATACCTGTCCCGCCTTCAGACGTTTCGCCAGCCGCATCTGCCGGGCGCCGTCGCGGCTCCAAACGCTGGCAACCAGCCCGTAATCGGTGCTGTTGGCAATCCGCAACGCGTCGTCTTCGGTGTCGAACGGGATCAGCACCTGTACCGGTCCAAAAATCTCCTCCCGTGCCAGCACGTGATCCGGTGGCACATCGGCAAACAGGGTTGGTTGCACATAGGCACCGCTCTCTGGCGTATGGGGACCGATTTTCCCGCGCCCAGCCACCGGCAGGTCCGCGCCTTGTTCCAGATAGCCTTCGACAATCTGCTTCTGGCGGGCAGAGATCAGCGGTCCGACCCGCAGATCCTCTGCTGCAGGCCCAACGGTCAGCGCTTCATAGGCCTCTGCCATCCGTGCCTTCACGTCCTCATAAACCCCGCGCTGCACCAGAATGCGCGAGGAGGCCGAACAGGTCTGGCCCGCGTTTTGAATCCCTGCATTCACAAGAAACGGCAAGGCGGCGTCCAGATCCGCATCGTCGAACACCAGTTGCGGAGACTTGCCGCCCAGCTCCAGCGTCACCGGCACCACATTGGCGCCCGCCGCCTGCTGCACCAGCGCGCCCGTGCGCACCGACCCGGTGAAGGAGATATGCTGCACGCCGGGATGCGCCGCCAGCGCCGCCCCGGCCTCGGCCCCCAATCCCGGCACCACGTTCAGCGCCCCGGCGGGCAGCCCGGCCTCAACCGCGATACGGGCAAATGCCAGCGCCGTCAGGCAGGCTTCTTCGGCAGGTTTCAGAACACAGGCATTTCCCATTGCAAGCGCCGCACCCACTGAACGCCCGATGATCTGCATCGGGTAATTCCAGGGCACGATATGCCCCGTCACACCATACGGCTCCCGCAGCGTATAGACGGTGTAGCCGCCGAGATAGGGGATGGTCTCTCCCGTCACCTTGTCCGCCGCGCCGCCGTAGAACTCGCAGTAGCGCGCCAGCGCCAGCGCATCGGCCCGCGCCTGGGTCAGCGGCTTGCCCACATCCATCGCTTCCAGCACGGCCAGTTGCTCCACCTTCTCCAGCACCAGCTGTCCGATCCGGGTCAGGATGCGGCCGCGTTCCAGTGGCGTCATGGCGCCCCATTCCCCGTCCAAGGCAGCATCTGCGGCCTGAACCGCAGCCTCGATGTCGGCGGCTCCGCCGCGGGGGATCCGGCAGATTTCGCTGCCGTCCGAGGGGTTCACCAACGGCAGGGTTCCGCCGCTGGCGGCAGGATGCCAAGCGCCGCCGATGAGGCACAGCGCGGGATCGAACCAGAGAGGGGAGGCGTCAGTCATCATGGGCTCCTGCAACGTCGAATGCGTAACTTTTGATCTGATGTCCGGTGAAGGGCGCGCCCTCGCGCAGGTCCCGGATGCCGGGCACAAGGCTGAGGCAGGTGCCCCAGAACGCCACTGCCTCGCGGGAGGATTTGGACAATCCCATGCGCCAGCGCCCCGGAAATTCCTGCAGGATAAGGCAGGCGGCTTCCTGGCCCCAACCCTGGCGGCGGTGCTGCGGCAGAATGCAGAACTCCGACAGTTCGCGCCGGTCATCGGGCAGGTTCAGCACAATGGCAAAACCAATGCGCTGGGCATCGTTTTTGATCCAGAAAGCCGTCACATCCTTGCGGTGCAGCATCTGGCCTGCACGCCCCGTAGGATCAATCACAGCGTGCGGCGCCGTTTCCGCAAAATAGGGTGCCAGCGCGGCTGCCAGCAAGGCCTGCTCCCGCGGCATAATCAACGCCAGCGACAGCGTCATGCGGCCCCCGTATCCAGATCGGGCAGCACCGGCGCGGCGGCGATCAGCTGCCGGGTATAGGGGTGCTGCGGATTGCTGAATACGGCTTCGGTTTCGCCCTGCTCGACGATCTCGCCCAGCTGCATCACCAGGCAGCGGTCAGTGATTGTCCGCACCACACTCAGGTCGTGACTGATGAACAGATAGGTGAGCGAATAGGCCCCGCACAGCTCTGCCAGCAGGTCGAGGATGCGGGCCTGGACCGAAACATCCAGCGCCGAGACCGCCTCGTCAAAAATGATCAGTTCCGGCCTTGTGATCAGCGCACGGGCAATCGCAATGCGCTGGCGCTGGCCGCCGGAGAATTGGTGGATGTATTTCTGCGCATCGTCCGGCCGCAGGCCAACCGCAGTGAGGGTTTCGGCGATCAAGTCTGCACGGGCGCTGCCGGTGGGCGGAGCCTCCAGCATGTGGAAGGGTTCGGTGATCAGCCGCTCCACCCGGTGGCGTGGGTTGAAGCTGCCGTAAGGGTCCTGGAACACCACCTGCATCTTGCGGCGGAGGCTGGGTTCCAGCTGAGTCGCGATGGGTTTTCCATCCAGGCGAATCACCCCGCTCTGCAGCGGCTCCAGCCCGAGAATCGCCCGTGTCAGGGTCGATTTACCGCAGCCCGACTCCCCTACCAGCCCCAGCCGTTCTCCGCGGTTCAGGGTGAAAGAGACATCGTTCACTGCGCGGAAGGTGCCGGGTTTGGAGAATAGCGATTCGCGTGATGTCCTGTAGTCGCGCACCGCATTCCTGACTTCCAGAAGCGGCACCGGGGCAGGCGGCTGGGGCAGTGCCACCTGATGGTTCGAGGCTTCAAACAGCATCCGCGTGTAGGGGTGGCGCATATTGCGCAAAAGCCAATCCGTGTGGCCGGTTTCCACCACTTCGCCGTGGCGCATGACGACGATCCGGTCGGCCAGGTCCGCCACCACCGCCAGGTCATGGGTGATGATCAGCAGCCCCATGCCATAGTCCTGCACAAGGTCCTTCAGCAGCTCCAGAATCTGCGCCTGGGTAGTTACGTCCAGCGCGGTTGTCGGCTCATCCGCAATCAGCAGCTTGGGGCGCAAAGCGATGGCCATGGCGATCACCACCCGCTGGCGCTGGCCGCCCGACAGCTCATGCGGATAGCGGGACAGCGCGAAACGGTCCTCGGGCAGGCCAACCCGGTCCAGCACCTCTCGCGCCCGGGCTTGGGCTTGTTCACGCGGCATTGCCTTGTGGATCAGGATCGTCTCCATCACCTGCGCGCCAATGGTCTTCACGGGGTTGAGCGCGGTCATCGGCTCCTGAAACACCATGCCCGCGGACTGGCCGCGGATCGCGCACATGCGGTCCTCGGACTGCTCCAGCAGCTGGGTGCCGCTCAGCGAGATGTAACCCTTGGCTTCCGCAAGGTCCGGCAGCAGCTGCATGATGGCAAGCGCGGTCATCGACTTGCCCGACCCGCTTTCGCCGGTGACTGCCACGATCTCGCCCGGATCAACGTGGAAGGACACATCCTTCAGCACCTGAAAGGCGCCGATGCTGACCGACAGGCTGGTAACATCCAGAAGCGTCATGCGCGCGCTACCCTCAGTTTCGGGTCGAGGTGGTCGCGCAGCCCGTCGCCCAGCAGGTTCAGCCCCAGCACGGTCAGTATGATGGCCAGGCCCGGCACCAGCGCCAGATGCGGGGCAAAGCTGACCATGGTTTGCGCATCGGCCAGCATCCGCCCCCAGCTGGGCGTGGGCGGCTGGGCACCCAGACCGACATAGGACAGCCCCGCCTCCGCAAGGATGCCGAGCGAGAACTGGATGGTGCCCTGCACGATCAAGAGGTTCATCACGTTGGGCAGGATATGCTCGGCGGAGATCCGGGCTGCACCCTTGCCCGCGACCCGCGCGGCCAGGATGAACTCCCGTTCCCACAAGGACAAAGCCGCGCCGCGGGTGATGCGGGCGAATACGGGGATGTTGAAGATGCCGATGGCAATGATGGCGTTGACGGCACCTGCGCCCAGCACGGCGGTGATCAGGATTGCGATCACCAGCGAGGGGAAGGCAAAGACCAGATCGTTGCCGCGCATGATCAACTCATCCAGCCACGACCCCTTGTGCGCCGCAGCCGCCAGGCCCAGCGGCACGCCCGCACCCATGCCGATACCAACGGCCACCAATGCCACGGCGATGGAGGTGCGGGCGCCGACCATGATCATCGACATCAGGTCGCGCCCGAAATGATCGGTGCCCAGCCAGTGCTGCGCATTCGGCGTTTGCAGCTTGGCCGGGATGTTCATGGCCGCGTGGTCAAACGGCGTCCACAGGAACGACACCGCAGCCGCCAGCAGCACCAGAGAAGACAGCAGGCCGCCAAGGATCAGGTTGCGGGTCATATCCGGCTCCTGAGGCGCGGGTCCACCAGCGCATAGGCGAGGTCGACCAGGAAGTTCACCGTAATCACCGCAAAGACCAGCAGCATCACCACCGACTCCACCACGATCAAATCGCGCGAGGAAATGGCTTGGAACACCAGCCGCCCGAGGCCGGGCAGGTAGAAGACCTGTTCAATGATGATGGCGCCGGCCAGCAGGAATGAAAACTGCAGCCCGATGATGGTCAGCACCGGGATCAAAGCGTTGCGCACCCCGTGCCGCCACAGCGCCTGACGGCGGGTCAACCCCTTGGCGCGGGCGGTGCGCATGAAATCCTCGCCCAGAATGTCCAGAAGGGCAGAGCGCATCACCCGCGTCAGGATCGCAGCCTGCGGCAGCGCCAGCGCAACGGCGGGCAGGGTGAGCGCATGGAGACCGGCCCAAAGCCCGGCGTCCCAGCCCGGAAAGCCGCCTGCGCCGAACCAGCGCAGGTTGATGGCAAAGATCAGCACAAGCATCATCGCAAACCAGAAATTCGGCACTGCAACGCCCAGCTGGGTTGCCCCCATCACCGCCATATCGCCCGGCTTGCCGCGGCGGGCGGCGGCGTAGATGCCGGCCGGAAAAGCAATCAGGGTCGACAGCGTCAGCGCATAAAGCGCCAGCGGCAGCGACACCCACAGCCGGTCCGCGATCATCCCGGCAACCGGCGTGCGGTAGGTGTAGGAGGTGCCGAAATCGCCGCTCAGCATGCCTGCCACCCATGTCAGATAGCGGGCCGGTTTGCCATGATCCAGCCCCAGCTCTGCCCGCAGCGCGGCGATGGTTTCGGGCTGCGCATTGACCCCCAGCATGAAGGAGGCCGGATCGCCCGGCGCCACCTCCACCACGAGGAAGATCACCAGCGAGGCCACGGCCAGGCTGAGGATCAGCGACAACAGGCGTTTCAGGGCATAATGCAGCATGGCTGCCACGTTAGGAGCCTGCCGTGAACGGGTCCAGTGGGTAGATTAGGAAAACCGCGCCTAGCCGGCAAAAATGCGCAACGTCAAAGGGTTGGGTGTTTGCCGCCCTGAAACAGGCGGCAGCCTCTTTGGCAGCAGACGGAATTCGGCTATCACTGAGCCATGCTGTCCCGCCCCCTGTTCATCGGATCAGAAATATACCGCGGCTCTTCCTATGGCTGCACCCATCCCTTGCGGGTGCCGCGGGTGTCGACCGTGATGGACCTCTCTCGTGCGCTGGGCTGGCTGCCGGACCAGGTCTATGTGAATTCCCCCCGCGCCAAGCCAACAGCGCTGACCGTTTGGCACACGCCCGAATACATCGCGGCGCTGCAGGCGGCGGAGGCGGCGCAGGCGGTGAGCGATGTGGTGCGGGCGCGGCATCATCTGGGCACCATCTCCAACCCGGTGTTCCCGGAAATCTTCCGCCGTCCGGCCACCGCGGCAGGCGGCTCGATCCTGGCGGGGGAGCTGCTGGCAAGCGGCGGCATCGTCTACAATCCGGCGGGCGGCACTCATCACGGGATGCCGGACCGGGCCAACGGCTTTTGCTATCTGAACGATCCCGTCCTGGCGATGCTGTCGCTGCGCCATCATGGGGCGCAGCGGATTGCCTATGTGGATATCGACGCGCATCATTCCGACGGGGTGGAGCATGGCTTTGCCGGCGACAGGGACGTGCTGATGATCTCGGTGCATGAGGAAAACCTCTGGCCCAAGACAGGCACGCTGGTGGAGGACGCGGGCGGCTCGGCCCTGAACATGCCAGTGCCGCGTGGTTTCAACGATGATGAGATGGCCCATATCCGAGACGCGCTGATTCTGCCCGCGGTGGAGGGTTTTGCGCCGGATGCCATCGTGCTGCAATGCGGGGCCGATGCGGTGACAGAGGATCCGCTGCCGCATCTGGATCTGTCGAATAATGCGCATTGGGCGGTGGCGCGGGCGCTGATGGGGATGGCGCCGCGGTATCTGGTGCTGGGCGGCGGCGGCTATAACCCCTGGTCGGTGGGGCGGCTTTGGACCGGGGTTTGGGCCACGCTGAACGGGTTTGATGTGCCGGAGCACCTGCCTGCGGCCGGCCAGGATGTGCTGCGCGGGCTGGAGTTCAACGGCAACCGCATGGGCCGCAACCCGCCTGAGCATTGGTTCACCACAGTGAGGGACCAGCCGCGCGGCGGTGAGGTCAGGCACGTGATCCGGGAGCGAGTGGCCTATCTGCGGGCGAGGCAGGGGTTGTAAGACGGTTAGGGCCGCGCCCGAGCCTGGGAGGGTGCGAATGCGCCCGGGTCGGGCGCGGCCCGGCCTATCGGCCGGGCAAGAGGTTCGTTTCAAACTATTCCGCCCAGCTCAGCGCGCTCAAGTCGATGGCGGCGGTGGGCGCGTTCTCCCACAACCCCTGCAGCCCTGCCTTGGCCACGCCCAGCTTGGCCAGCTGGAACAGGTAGCCGTTGACGTAGTCCGCCGAAATCATCTCCTGCGCTTCCTGCAGGATCGCGGTGCGGGCGTCCGGATCGGTGGTCGCATTCAGCTTGGCCATCAGCTCCTGGAAAGCTATGCTGTCATACTGGAAGTAATACTCGGGCCGGGCATAGATGCCGATATCCATCGGCTCGGTATGGCTGATGATGGTGAGGCCAAAGCTCTTGCCGCGGAACACTGATTCCAACCATTGCGCCCATTCGACATTGATGATCTCCGCTTTGATGCCCACCGCGGCCAGCTGCGCGGCAACGATCTCACCGCCGCGCCGGGCATAGGAGGGCGGCGGCAGGTGCAGTGTGGTCTCGAACCCTTCGGCAAAACCCGCCTCCACCAGCAGCGCCTTGGATTTCTCCGGATCAAAAGATGACCCTCCGGTCAGATCCTTGTAGGCCGGATTGTGCGGTGCAAAATGCGTCCCGATCGGCGTGCCGTAACCGAACATGGCGCCATCGATGATCGCCTGCCGGTCGATGGCATGGGCCACCGCTTGGCGCACCCGGATGTCGTCAAACGGCGGCTGCTTATTGTTGGTGGACAGAATCGTCTCCCCTTCGGTCGATCCCACCAGCACCTGGAACCGCGGGTCGGCATCGAACTGCGGCAGGTTTTCCGGCGCCGGAAAGTTGTCAAAGGCGTCAATGTCCTCTGCCATCATTGCGGCAAAGGCAGCGGTCGGATCGGAAATGAACTTGAAAGTGGCTGACACCAGCGCGGGCTGATCGCCCCAGTAGTCTGGGTTGCGTGCCAGCGTGATGCGGTCGCCCTGCACCCACTCCTGGAAGGTATAGGCGCCGGTGCCGACCGGATCGGTCTTGATGCTGTCGATGCTGTCCGGCGCCACGATTACCGCATCGCCCCAGGCGAGGTTGAACAGAAGGCTGCCGTTCGGCGCGTCCAGCGTGATCTGCACGGTCTGCGGGTCCACCGCATCCACAGCCGTGATCCCCTCAAACAGCGCCTTTTGCGCGTTGGTGCTGTCTTCCCCCCGGGCGCGGTCGAGCGAGAATTTCACGTCCTCCGCATCCATCGCACTGCCGTCGTGAAAACTCACGCCCTCGCGCAGCTTGAACGTATAGACGGTGCCGTCCCCGGAAATTTCCCAGCTTTCCGCCAGTCCAGGCACCACTGAGCCATCGCCCATGAACCGGGTCAGCCCCTCGAAGATGTTGCTGTAAACCACCGAGTCGATGGCCTGCGCCGCAGCGCTGGTCGGGTCCAGATGCGGCGGCTCCAGCTGCAGGCCGATCGTGACGCTGTCCTTGGCCCAAGCGCTGCCCGCCATCAGCGCCAGCGCGGAACTGGCGGCTACTGCAAAGGTTCTGAAGGCCATCTGAAATCTCCCTGTGTGCAATCTACGGGCCTGAAAATGGCGCCTATTGGAAACGAGTTTCCCTGTTTCCCGAGCGTAATCAAGACCGGGCGGCATTTCGCGCACTGGAAGCACGCGGCGTTAGTTGGTAATCCGGGCGCTATTCGAACTGCGGACAGGAAGCCATGAGCGCAACAGCCAAGAAACAGGCGCCCAACGCCGAAGACATCCGGGCCCGCAAGGGCGGCACCCCTTTGGTAAGCCTGACAGCCTATACCACGCCCATGGCGCGTCTGATGGACAAGCATTGCGATTTTGTGCTGGTCGGCGACAGCGTCGGCATGGTGCTGCACGGGCTGACCTCGACCCTGGGCGTGACGATGGAGATGATGATTATACACGGCCAGGCGGTCGCGCGCGGGCTGGCACAGGCGATGCTGGTCATCGACATGCCCTTCGGCTCTTACGAGGAAGGCCCGCAGCAGGCGTTTCGTAACGCCGCCCGGCTGATGGCTGAGACCGGCTGCGCCGCGGTCAAGCTGGAGGGCGGCGTCGAGATGGCAGAGGCCATCCGCTTCCTGGTGCAGCGCGGCATCCCGGTGATGGCTCACATCGGCCTCACACCGCAGTCGATCAACACCCTGGGCGGCTACAAGGTGCAGGGCCGCGATACGCAGGCAGAGGCCGTGCTGGCAGATGCCCGCGCGGTGGCGGAGGCCGGGGCGTTCTCGGTGGTGCTGGAGAAGGTGCCGCAGGCGCTGGCCGACAAGATCACCGCCGAGGTCGCAATCCCCACCATCGGCATCGGTGCCAGTGCGGGCTGCGACGGGCAGATCCTGGTGGTTGACGACATGCTGGGCTTCTTCACCGCCTTCAAACCGAAATTCGTGAAACGCTACGCTGATCTTGGCCCGCTGGCCGAAGCAGGCATCGCCGAATACGCTGCTGAAGTGCGGGCGCGCTCTTTCCCTGCGGCAGAGCATGTGTTTGCCGATCAGGCGCCTTCCAAAGGATGACCTCCGAAATGACCGCTCCGATCCTGCGCCGCCTGTCTGATCTGCGCGCCAAGACAGCCGAGTGGCGCCGTGCCGGCGAAACCATCGGCCTGGTGCCGACCATGGGTGCACTGCACGCGGGCCACCTGTCGCTGGCCGAGGCCGCGAAGGAAGCATGCGACCGGGTGATCGTGACCATTTTTGTGAACCCCAAACAGTTCAACAAGCCAGAGGATCTGGAGAACTATCCCCGAACCGAACAGGACGACGCGCAAAAACTCGCGCATCTGGGAGCCGATCTGATCTATGTTCCGGACCCGGACCAGATCTATCCCGAAGGCTACGCCACCAATGTCTCGGTTGGCGGCAGCATCGCGGACGTGATGGAAGGCCCCTTCCGCCCCGGTCATTTCGATGGCGTCGCCACGGTGGTCGCCAAGCTGTTCCTGCAGACCAGCGCGGACAAGGCGTTTTTCGGCCAGAAGGATTACCAGCAGCTGATGGTGGTGACCCGCATGGCCCGCGATCTGGACATCCCGATCGAAGTGATCGGCTGCGAGACAGTGCGCGAGGCCTCCGGGCTTGCCATGTCCTCGCGCAACCTGCTGCTGCCTGAGGCGGCGCTGGCCAAGGCAGCGGCTCTGAATGCGGCAATGCGGGAGGCAGCCGCCAAAGCATCGGCTGGCGAACCCTGGGCACCGCTCGAGGCCGCCGCGCGCAAGGCGCTGGCAGAGGCGGGCTTCGGCGATGTGGAATACTTCGACCTGCGCTGTGCGGAAACGCTGCAGGCGCTGGACAACCCCAACAGGCCTGCCCGCCTGCTGGCCGCCGCCTGGATGGATGGTGTCCGGCTGATCGACAATATCGAAGTTCCTCAACTAAATTCTTAGTAGGGGCTGGCAGCGGTAACACATTTGCGTTTATGCTCCCCGGTCAGAGGAGACTGGAGGGCAGCCGATGACCTATATTCTGGCAATTGATCAGGGCACCACGTCGACCCGGGCAATCCTGTTTGATGCAGGCATGCAGGTCGCGGGCACCGCGCAGCAGGAGTTCACCCAGCATTACCCGCAAGCGGGCTGGGTGGAGCATGACCCGGAGGAGATCTGGGAAACCACCGTCGCGGTCTGCCGCAAGGTGATGGCGGATTTGGATGTCTCCGCCGCGGATATCGCGGGCATCGGCATCACCAACCAGCGCGAAACCACCGTGGTCTGGGACAAGT
Organism: Leisingera sp. F5; assembly: GCF_001593695.1. Lineage (NCBI taxonomy): Bacteria > Pseudomonadati > Pseudomonadota > Alphaproteobacteria > Rhodobacterales > Roseobacteraceae > Leisingera > Leisingera sp. F5. The sequence continues at coordinate 103,513 of NZ_LUKH01000008.1, forward strand.
CCAGCGGCAAGGCGATCCACAACGCCATCGTCTGGCAGGACCGCCGCACAGCATTTATTTGCGAGCAGCTGCGGAACGCAGGCCACGCAGAGATGGTGGCAGACCGCACCGGGCTGCTGCTCGATCCCTATTTCTCCGGCACCAAGGTGAAATGGATCCTCGACACCGTTCCGGGTGCGCGCGAACGGGCGGCGGCAGGGGATCTGCTCTTTGGCACGGTGGATACCTTCCTCATCTGGCGCCTGACCGGCGGTGCGTCCCACGTCACGGACGCCACCAATGCCGCGCGCACGCTGATGTATGACATCCGCAAGGGCCGCTGGAGCCGAACCATCAGCGATTTGCTGGATGTGCCGCAGCAGATGCTGCCGGCGGTGAAGGACAGCGCTGCCGATTTCGGCACCACCGATCCGGAGATCCTGGGCGGCGCGATCCCGATCCTGGGGGTGGCGGGCGACCAGCAGGCTGCCACCATCGGCCAGGCCTGTTTCCAGCCAGGGATGATGAAATCCACCTATGGGACGGGCTGTTTTGCGCTGCTGAACACCGGCGACGCGCCCGTGGTGTCGAAAAACCGGATGCTGACCACCATCGCCTATCAGCTGGACGGTAAACCGACCTATGCGCTGGAAGGCTCGATCTTCATCGCCGGCGCCGCGGTGCAATGGCTGCGCGACGGGTTGGGGATCATCGAAGAGGCGTCGCAGTCGGGCGAGCTGGCGCTGCGCGCCGACCCGGGCCAGGACGTGATCCTTGTGCCCGCCTTCACCGGCCTCGGCGCGCCCTACTGGGAGCCGGAGTGCCGTGGCGGCATGTTCGGCCTCACCCGCAGCTCCGGCCCGGCGGAGTTCGCCCGCGCCGCGCTGCAAAGCGTCGCTTACCAGACCCGCGACCTTTATGAGGCGATGCGCGCCGACTGGGAGGACGACAGCCACCACACCGTGACACTGCGCGTCGATGGCGGCATGAGCGCCAGCAACTGGACCATGCAAAGCCTGTCGGACCTGCTGGGTGCCGCGGTCGACCGCCCGGTGATGCAGGAAACCACCGCACTTGGCGCCGCCTGGCTGGCGGGCATGCGCGCCGGGATCTATCCGGATCAGACGGGATTTGCGGATACCTGGAAGCTCGACCGCCAGTTCGTGCCGCTGATGCAGCCCGCCGCACGGCAGGCGGCTTATGCGCGCTGGCAGCGCGCGGTTCAGGCGGTGATCGGCGTTTGACCGCTGTGGCACAGGGCAGGGCGGGGCGCTCCCGCCTGCTCCGCCACATTCAAAGAATGTGCCTCACAGTTGGGCGTGGCGCCGCGCTTTGCGCGGCGTTTTTCCTTTGCTGAGAAGCGGTTTAAGGTCAAAACTGCCCTTAAACGTGCCGCCACGAGTGTGATAGCCGCCAGCCGCGCCTCAAGGGTGGACCGTGCCTGCGGCACGGCGGCTGTGCCGCCCTTGAGGCGCGGCTGGCCGCGGGCGTGCCCTAGCTGATGCGGGCGCCTGCCGGGACGGTTGCGGGGCGGGCGTTCAACTCCGCGATGGAGAAGCCCGCAATCATCTTGTACTTGGCGGCATGGGCGGCCAGCTCCGCCTGCGGAATGACTTCGCTGATGTCCTGGAAGTCTCCGCCGCAGAGATCCTCGACCCTCTGCAGCACCCCGTCCGGCCCGCTGCCAGCGCGGTTTGCCAGGCCTACAGCCGTCGTCACGGGGCGCACTTCTGCTTCGTAGGCTTGCAGAGCGCCATCGTTCACCCCGTGTTTCAGCAGCTGCGCGCCGATCACCCGCGCGTCGATGATCGCCTGGCTGGCGCCGTTGGAGCCCACCGGGTAAGTCGGATGCGCGGCGTCGCCCATCAGGGTCACACTGCCTGTCGTCCAGCGCGCCAGCGGGTCGCGGTCCACCATCGGGTATTCATAGACCGCCCCGGCACCGCGGATCAGCGCGGGCACGTCGATCCAATCAAACCTCCAGCCTTCGAAATCGGGCAGGAACTCAGTGATGTCAGCGGGCCGGTTCCAGTCTTCCCGGCGCCAGGGGGCGGAAGGATCAAAGCGCTTCTCCGCAATCCAATTCATGGTGACGCGGCCCCTGGCATCAGGCGCCGAGATCGGGTAGGCGACCAGCCGCAGGTGATCGTGACCGACCATTGCCATCGCCGCGCCGCCCTTGAAGGCTGGCGCCCTGGTAGTGGCGCGCCACAGGATGCGGCCGTTCCAGATCGGCGCACCCTCATCGGGCACCATTTGCGCGCGCAGGGCGGAATGGATGCCATCCGCTGCCACAACCAGCGATCCCTCGACCCGCCGGCCGTCTGCCAGCAGCAGCGCGGCACCTTCTGCCGTATCCTCAAACCCCGCCGCCCGTGCGCCGGTCTCAAAACAGCCCGTCCCGGCACGTTCTGCCAGTGCACGGTAGAGCATCATTTGCAGCTCTCCGCGATGCACCGAATACTGTGGCCAGGCATAGCCCGCGCGGGTGCCGCGCGGCTCTTCCCAGATGGTCCTGCCGAACTTGCTGTAAAACCCCAGCTGCCGGGTCCGGACGCCGATCGCATCCAGTTCGGCCTCCAGCCCCAGATCCAACAGCTCCCGCACCGCGTTGGGCTGCAGGTTGATGCCAACACCTATCGGCTTCAGCGCGCGCGCGGCCTCAAAAATCTGAAAGGGGACCCCGATCTGATGCAAAGTCAGCCCCAGGGTCAGCCCGGCAATGCCGCCGCCCGCGATGAGGATGGACATGATAAGCATACTCCCTAATTGCGCGCGCAGATAACCACGGCGGGCGACCGGGGGCAAGTTGGCGGAAAGAGTAAGCGGTCAGCGCCGGCCACCGATGATCAGGTCGGGGCCAAAGATCACATCGGCGTAATTGTGCAGATAGATTTTCAGCCAGGGCGTGAACCGTTCCGGGTGACGGCTGACTTCGGCCAGAAGGTCATGGTAATCGACCCAGCGGGTCTCCATCACTTCGTCCGGGTTGGGGGTGATGTTCAAGGGGCGGTGTGCATGGGCCAGGAACACATCCACGGCTTCATGTTCGACCAGGCCATTGCCGACGTCGGCACGGTATTCCAGGTGGTGGCGGAACTCAGGATAGAGGCCCGTCAGGCCCAGCTCCTCCTGCATCCGCCGCACCGCGCAAGCGGAGGGCTGCTCGTCCCACATCGGATGGGTGCAGCAGGTGTTCGCCCAGAGGCCGGGGGTGTGGTATTTCCCCATCGCCCGGCGCTGCATCAGGATTTCCACGCCTTTCACCACAAAAACGGAGACCGCCTTGTGCTTCAGCCCGCGCTCATGCGCAGCGAGCTTGTCAACCGGTGTCAAATCGCCGTTCACCCAGGCGGGGATCATGTGGCTCATGCTGTGTCCGTGACGGTTCTTTTGTGGCGCGGCTTGCCGCAACTGCGATGGCCTGGCTTCTACCGCTAACCTCTGCGGGTTACGAAAGCAATTACGCGAAAAGCCGCGGCGAAAATGCCGCGGCTTTGTGGCTGCGCTGCCGGAAAATCCGGCCTTACTCGGAAGCGGCTTCTGCGTTTTCTTCAGCGGCAGGTTCTTCAGCCGGCGCCGGGCCGTGGCTGGCCAGGAAAGCAAAGATATCCTCGCCGCCCTTTTTCAGGCGGAAGGACATTTTCGACTTGGCTTTGGGATTGCCGGTTTCGGCCTGCAGGAATTTCTTGGGATCGGTGGTGTAGCCGACGAATTTCGCTTCGTCCCAGACCAGTCCGGCTTCGCCCGCCGCAATCAGGTCCTTGCTGTATTTGAAGCCCTCAGTGCTGCCGGCGGTGCGGCCGGCCAAACCCCACAGGTTGGGGCCGGTCTTGCCGCCCTTCACGATCACATCGCCGTCATCCGAGACGACCATGTGGCAGGATTTGCATTTGTTGAACCCCTTCTCACCTTTGGCCGGGTCGCCTTCGGCAAAGGCAGGGGCGGCGAGGAGGCCGAAAATGGCGGCTGTAACGAGAGGTTTCATATTGCTTGCTCCGGTTTTGAGTTGGCAGGTGTGACTCATGATCCAATAGCCGGCGGTGTCAACCGGCAGTTTGACGCGCATCAATGTCATGGCAGGAAGTTGCAGGCCTTCAAGGCGCCGCCCAGCAGGGCAGCAGGTCGCCTGGCTCTGGCGTAGCGCTAGAGACAGCGCGGGCAATTGCGCGGCTGAGGCACAGGGCAGCGGCGTGGCAGAGTACGCCAAGTTCTGCATCCGGGTTTTCCGAGGCGCGGGTGCCCGTGCTGGCGGCAAAGACCAGATCGCCGTCGCCGGGTGCATGGGCCGGAACAATGGCGCGGCCGATGCCGTCATGGGCAGCGGTGGCCAGGCGCTGGCACTGCGCCTTGCTGAGTGCGGCATCCGTGGCGACGATGGCAATGGTGGTATTGGCGCGCTCTTCCGGCAGCGTCTCGCCGCCCAGGTTCTGCATTGCGGCCAGTTTGCGGCTCTCCAGTATGCGGCCTAGCCCGGCTGCCGGATCGGGGCCCAATCCGCCGAACTCATCCCCGATTTCAAATGGTGCAGCCCAAAAGTGCCGCTCGCCCGGCGTGGTGACGGCGCCCAGCGGGTTGGCAGCCACCAGCGCGCCCACGGTCGCGCCGCTGTCCAGCACCAGAGAGACCGATCCCAATCCGCCTTTGACCATTGCGGTCAGCGCGCCGGTGCCTGCGCCGGCAGTGCCAAGATCAAACGCCTCTGCCGCGTTTTCAAACGCTGCCCGGCCCAGGGCGCAGTAGGGATTTTCCTTCCATGCTTTGTCTCCGCCGTTCAGCAGATCAAACAGGATCGCGCCCGGCACCAGCGGCACCCTCGCCGGCCCGACCGGAAAGCCGCGTCCCCGGCTGTGCAGCGCATCCATCACCCCGGAACAGGCATCAAGACCAAAGGCGGAGCCGCCGGACAGCACAAGCGCGTCGATCTTTGCCACCGATTTGTCCGGCGCCATCAGGTCCGTCTCCCGCGTGCCCGGCGCACCGCCCATCACATGCACCGACGCAGTGAAGGGCATGTCCGAGGTCAGCACCGTTGTACCGGATTTCAGCACCGCGTCTTGCGCATTGCCAACCAGGATACCGGGCACATCGGTGATCAGGTTTCTGGGACCGGGGAGCATAGCGGGCAGTCCTTTGTTTGGCCGATGCCCGCTGTTGCGGGCTGCCTGCGGCGCGAGTATTTTTAGAAAGATGAAAGAGCTGGTTTCAAACCGCCTATATCCGCGGCTTGGGCGCTGCAGTTGCCGGATCGCCGGTGTTTGGCTCGCCCTTGGGTTCGATCAGCAGCACCTTGCATTCCTGATTGGCGCGGGGGCGGTGGCTGACGCCCTTGGGCACCACAAACAACTCGCCCGAGCGGATGGTCTGCGGCGGTTCGCCTTCGATATCCATCACCATTTCACCTTCCAGAACCAGGAAAAAATCATCGGTATCCGGGTGGTGATGAAAGGGAAATTCACCCTGGAATTTCACCACCATCACGTCGTTGCCATTGTAGTCCGCCACCACATGCGGATCCCAATGGCTGGAAAACATCGCCAGCTTTTCGCTAAGGTTCACGGTCTTCATATGCAGCGTCCTCCATCCACTTCCATTGCAACACCGGTCACCATACCGGCCTCATCCGAACACAGGAAGCAAGCCGCGTTGCCCATGTCCCCAGGGGTTGAAAACCGGCCGATAGGGATGGTTGAGAGGAACTTGGCGCGCATTTCCGGGGTGTCTTCGCCCATGAAGGTTTTTAACAGCGGCGTTTCCCCCGCCACCGGGTTGATCGCATTGACCCGCACGCCATGCGGCGCCAGTTCGACCGCCATGGTTTTCGTGGCAGTGATCATCCAGCCCTTGGAGGCGTTGTACCAGTTAAGATTGGGGCGAGGCGACACACCTGCGGTGGAGGCGACGTTCAGGATCGCACCGGTCTGGCGCGCCTTCATATGCGGCACCAGGGCGCGGGCCGTCAGGTAGACGGATTTCACGTTCACAGCCAGTACCCGGTCGAAATCGTCCTCGGTGATTTCTTCCAAAGGGGCGGGAAGGTGGGTGACGCCGGCATTGTTGACCAGAATGTCGAGGTGCCCGAAAGCGGCGAGCGCCGCCTTTGCCATGGCATTGACCGAGGCGCCGTCGGAGACATCCACGGTTTGCGCAATGGCGTTGCGGCCCAGCTCCGCGGCCATTTCCGCAGCTGCTGCGCCATTGATGTCGGCAATCATCACCCGGGCGCCTTCGGCCAGGAACTTGCGTGCAATTCCCGCACCAAAGCCCGAGGCGCCGCCGGTCACGATGGCGGTTTTTCCGTCCAGCCGCATGGCCATATCTCCTTGCTGATTTGCCAGCAGCATGGGCGGAGCGGGCAGCGGGTGCAATCCGCCGGATCAATCCGGGTCGATTTTACCGCGCGTCGCCTTCAATCCGCCGCGCTGTTTCTTGGCCTCAAGCCGCCGCTTGACCGAGCCGCGGGTGGGTTTGGTGGCAATGCGCCGTTTTGGCGCCACCAGTGCCTTGCGCACCAGCTCTGCCAGCCGCTCGCGCACAATTTCGCGGTTGCGCTGCTGCGAGCGGGTTTCGTCGCATTGCAGGATGATCGCGCCCTCTTTGGTCCAGCGGCGTCCGGCCAGCCGTTTCAACCGGGATTTGACCGCAGGCGTCAGCGCAGGCGAGCGTTCGGCCTCGAACCGCAGTTCCACCGCGGTGGCCACCTTGTTCACATTCTGCCCGCCTGGGCCCGAGGCGCGGACGAAGCTTTCGGTCAGTTCCCAGTCCTGCAGGGTGATTTGCGCATTAACGTGGATCATGGCTCGGTCAGTAATCGAAAAGGGCCGTTCCCACACGCGGGAACAGCCCTTCGAGATGATAGGAGGTGCACCGGTTAGGTCGGCACCAATTCAGTCTTCTATACGCGCCAAGGGCTGCCTCGGCCGCACGCCTTCTGAACTGTTCCGGCACTGCTCTCCATAGCTTCTCTAGACAATGGGCACCTCCTTTCTGAATGTTTCGTGTGACCCCAGCCTGCCATAGATTCGGTTAATGTCAAAACAAAATCATGTGGTCTTTGCGGTCAGTTTACGCACGATGATGCGGAAGGGCACAAGGGCGGCCAAAGCAAGCGACAGTTTCACCAGCCAGTCGGCCGCGGCAAGCGAGACCCACAAAGGGGCCATAGGGCCGCTGCCCAGCAGCGGCAGCGGCTCTCCAGCCCAAGCGACATCGTTGCCGGGCTCGAGCCAGCTGAGCGCACCTGAAAAGGCGATGGTGAAGAACAGGGCGGTGTCCACAATGGAGCCGGCCAGCGTGGACGCCAGTGGCGCGCGCCACCATTTGCCTGTCCGCAGGGCCGAGAAGACGGCGACGTCCAATAGCTGCGCGGTGAGGAAGGCAAGACCGGAGCCAAGCGCGATGCGCAGAGTCACGGCCGGATAGGTGAAGCCGTCGCCCTGCAGCATGATTTGAGTGCCGATCAGCGAGCAGGCGACCCCAGCAAGGAAACCGGCCAGCACCACCTTGCGGGCGGCCGCGGTGCCGTAGACCCGGTTCATGACGTCGGTGACCAGAAAGGCGATGGGATAGGTGAAGGCGCCCCAGGTCAGCCATTGGCCGAACAGGAATTGCACCAGGATGTTGGACGCCACAACGACGGCGGCCATGGCAACAATGCCGGGGATATGCGAGCGGGGCATGGGTCGGATCCGTTTTTCAAGGCCGCGGGCACATGTTCCGGCACGGCAAAAGACCGGCCCCTTTAAACCGTTCCGCACCCTGCTGCAAGCGCCCCGCAGGGCAGAGGCTCCCGTCCGCCCGCCCGCGCGCATTTCAGGAAATGCACTCTTTCGGTTGGGCCCGGTGCCGCTGGCGCGGCGCAGGGCGCGTGATCAGCGGGGCAGCGCGTATTCCACGAGTTCGGTGCGTTGAAAGGGCAGGAAATTGTCGTCCGATACCATGGTGGCGCGCAAAGCTCCGGTTTCATCCGCCCAGACGGACAGCCCTTCCAGATTGTCATGGGTGCCGGAACGGGTTTGCAGCAGAACGGTTTCGTTCACCGGCCCTGCGGCGGTGATATCCCAGCGCCGCAACCGGCTGCGGAACCCGAACAGGGTAAAATCGCGTTCGAGGAGATAGAACCGCCCATCTGGGCCGAAATCGGCATCCACCGGCAGAAATCCACCCTCCGGCGGCAGGCTGAAGGGGCGCGACCAGCGGCGGCCGTTCCAGCGCCAGACCGGGATCTGCCCGTGATTGTCCAAGGCGCGTTCGGGCAAAGTGTACAGCCGCCCGCGGGAATCGATGGCCAGGGTTTCCAGCGATTTGTTGGGCGGCAGGCTGCGGAAAGCCTTGGGGCGCGGCAGCACCTTGGCGCGGTCGCCGGGGCGATGGTAGCGCGCCACCCGGGCGGCGCCCTCGAAAGAGATATAGCGGCTGCCATCCGCCGCCACCGCCAGCCCTTCGCTGTCGCCGGCAAAGCCCTTGAGCGTTTTCCCGGTGGAGGCCCGCAGCTCGTGCGCGCGCCGGGCCGTGATGCCTGAAATCAGGCCCTGGCTGCGCTGGATCCGGGTTGTCACCAAAGTGGCCCGGTCGCTGAGCACGGTCATTGCCGTGCCGCCGCTGCTGAGCTTCAGCGCCGAGAACCCGCCGAACCAGTGCTGGTTCAGCTTCCAGGTGTAGCTGCTGAGGTGCCGCGCCTTGCCTGCGGCCGCCGCCGCGGGGCGGTTTGCCGCATAGGCCGCCGCCGTCAGGCAGGCGGCGGCAGCAACGGCGAGGGTCAGTTTGATTGCAGAACGGCAGCGCATTGCTTGGGCAGGTCCGAAAGGGTGTAATCACGCCGCGGTTTAGGCTTTGGCGCGTTGGGGTCAACCGGTTTCGGCGGAGGCGGATTCAGAATGTCATTGACCCAGCGCTGCGCATCGGCACAGCCGTCGCCCTTGGGCGGGGCCGCCTGATCGGCACAGCCGCGGGCACCGCGCGGGCAGGCCAGCCGCACGTGGAAGTGATAGTGGTGCCCCCACCAGGGCCGGATCTTGCGCAGCCAGCGGCGGTCGCCCTTCTCGTCATTGCACATCTGCACCTTGGCGCCGGGAAACACGAAAATCCGCGCCACCCGTTTGTCCTGCGCCGCGGCTTTCAGAATCTCGTGGTGGGCGCGGGTCCAACTGGCGTTCACATAGGCGCCCTTGGCCCGGCGCATGGAGATTGAGGAGATGTTTTCCCGTGCGCTGCGGCTGAGGTTCAGCCGGTCCGGCGGCCGCATCCAGATGTCGATATCCAGGCCGATCTGGTGGCTGCGGTGGCCGGACAGCATCGGACCGCCGCGGGGCTGGCTGATGTCGCCGATGTACAGCCCCTTCCAGCCCCGCTGCTTGGCGGCAAAACGGCTGAGATCCTGAACAAAATCTATCGCCGCCGGATGGCCCCAGTTGCGGTTGCGGCTGAGCCGCATCGCCTGCCAGGTGGGGCCGGTCTCAGGCAGCTGGGCGGCGCCGGCAACGCAGCCCTTGGCATAAGAGCCGAACGGCGCCGGGCGCTGCTGCGAGGCGCTGGGCTTGGCCCCGAACAGGGCCTTGGCGGGGGTTTGCGCGGTTGCCGGGCTGCATAACCCGGCAACCGCCACACAGATGGCAAGAAACAGTTTCAACCCTGATCTCCTTCTCCTTGAACCCAGAACAACAGTATCAATCCGATCAGAAACAGCCCGATCACCGGTGTGATCCCCAGCCGGGCGCTGCCGGTCACGGTGGTGGCCAGGCCGATCAGCGCCGGGGCCAGAAACGCGGTGGCGCGCCCCGACAGGCCATACAGGCCAAAGCTTTCGGTCGCATCCGCAGGGCTGGTGTGGCGCACCATCAGGCTGCGGCTGGCCGACTGCAGGATGCCGCCAAAGCCGCCGATCAGCATGCCGCAGCCGAAAAACACCGTGTCGGGCAGGGTCGAGCCCTCCGCCAGGGCTATGCCGAAAATCTGATGGCGCGACATGCTGACGATGATCAGGCAGACAAAGGCCAGCACCAGGATCGAGGCGATGATCACCGGTTTCGGGCCCAGCCGCCGGTCTGCCTTGCCGCCGAGCCAGCTGAAAACAGTGGCGGCAAAGGCGGCGACAATGCCGAAGATGCCGATCTGGGTGATCTCCCAGCCCAGCACCAGTTTCGCGTAGACGCCGCCGAAACCGTACAGCCCGTTCAGCGCATCCCGGTAAAACATCGAAGAGCCAAGATAGGTTGCCAGGCTCAGCCGGTAGCGCAGGCTGGCAACCAGCGTGATTACCATTTGCCAGGCTTTGCCCAAGCTGGCCTTGCGCCCGGTGGCGCCGCGGTCCTGTACCCACAGGAAGTAGGGGATCATGAAAACAGCAAACCAGACCGCAGTGAACGGGCCGACGGCACGGGTGCCCTCCTTGGCCTCGGCATCCAGTCCAAAGGCCGGACTGAGGCCGATCAGCGTCTTGCCTGAGCTTTGCTCGACAAACAGCAGCAGCATGATGAACAGCGCGATCACGCCGCCAAGATAGCCGAATGCAAAGCCGGAACCGGAGACCGCCCCCACGTCCTCGCGGCTGGCCAGCGTTGGCAGCTGCGCGTTGACAAAGATCAGCGCAAACTCGGCACCGATGAAGCCAAAGCCGAAGCTGACCAGCATCCACCACAGGTTGCTTCCGGCAGGGTCCATGTACCACAATCCCCAGGCGCCGATCAGATACATAAGCGAAAACATCATGATCCAGGGCAGGCGGCGCCCGGTGATATCGGCCAGCGCGCCAAGGAAGGGCGCGCCAAAGGCGATGATCAGCCCGGTCACGGTCAGGCACATCGACCAAACGGTCTGCGCCTGCGCCTTGGCGGCCTCACCCGCCAGCCCTTGGGTCATGAAATAATCTGCCGCCGCTGCAGCAAAAAACGGGCTGAATACAAAGGTGACCAGCAGCGTCTGATACGGTTGGCTGGCCCAGTCAAAGAACCACCATCCCCAGATCCGCTTGCGCGTGGATACCTGCTGCATGCCCGGCCTCTTATTATAGTTGCCTTCAGGTATGGCAGGCGGGCAGGGGCCTAGGCAAGCCCGTCCTGCATCGGCGGCCAGGGCCGGCCGCCATCCGCTTGGCACCAATCCTTGATCCAGCCGGGCAAATCGGGAGAGGTTTCAGCATCCTGCCCCAATGCCGCCAGAACTTTGGCGGGGGGGACGATGCCATTGCGGTCCGTGACCGCAGTGCGCAGCATCACATGGCTGGCGCAATCGCCGTTTTTCTTCCACATAGACTGTTCGACATAGATGAAACGGTCATCCCAGCCCGCGGCGCGGCTGCGCATTTCGAACCGTTCAAATCCGCGGATGCGGCGCCGGTAGCGCACGGATGAGCCCGCCACAGTCAGGCCCCAACGGTTTTTCTTCAGTGCACTGATCAGTCCCGCCCGCTGTGCCAGCATGGTGCGGCCCAAGTCGTACAGAGTCATGGTGCGGCCGTTGTTCAGCTCCATCCACATGTCCAGATCCCAAGGCCAGCAGATGTGATGCGAGACATGCAGGCCGGTGATCGGCAGCCGTGGCATCCGGCTGGCCAGAACGGTATCCTTGATCAGTCGGAAAAAAGGGTACATGGGCAGGGGCTCCTCATTCGCTTGTGCCCGTGATGCCACCCGTTTACAGCGCGTCAACTGCAACCTCGCGGAAGCCTTGCGCATTTCGCCGTGTCTGCTTACCTGTGAGGCTGTTCGAAAAAGGGAAAAACAGATGGTTTCGCTGTTCCAAATTCTGATGCTGATCCTGGACATTGTCTGGTTCTTCATCATTGCCCATGTGATCATGAGCTGGTTGATCAACTTCCAGGTTCTGAACCTGCACCAGCAGCTGGTGGCACAGATCTGGTACATGCTGAACCGGGTTCTTGAGCCGCTGTACGCTCCGGTGCGCCGGATCATGCCGAACATGGGCGGTATTGACCTGGCGCCGCTGGCGGTGCTGATCGGCGTCTATGCACTGCGCATCATCCTGGTGAACAACGTCTCGGCGTTCTACTGACTTGAACGTGCCAGGCCCGGCGGCTTTCGCCGGGCTTTTGCGCGGCAGCCCTTGCCGCCCTATGCCTCCTGTGGGATTGTGCCTGCCAATACGAGCAGACCACCACTTTGAGGCCCCTTGCCCCCATGACAGCCCCGGCAGCCCTGACAGGCGCGTCCCCGATCCTGCGTGAGATTTTCGGCTTTGACGCCTTCCGCCCCGGGCAGGAGGAGATCGTCAACGCCGTGACCGCAGGCGAAAACGTGCTGGCAATCATGCCCACGGGCGGCGGCAAGTCCCTGTGCTTCCAGCTGCCGGCGCTGCTGCGCGACGGGGTGACCGTGGTGATCTCGCCGCTGATTGCCTTGATGCGCGATCAAGTCCGCGCCCTGCAGGAGGCTGGCGTCACTGCCGGCGCGCTCACCTCCGGCAATACCGAGGAAGAGACCGAAGCGGTTTGGGAGGCGATCGAGGCCGGGCGGCTCAAGCTCCTTTACATGGCGCCTGAACGGCTGGCCTCAGGTGCGGCGATGGGGATGCTGCGCCGGATCGGTGTCAGCCTGATCGCGGTGGACGAGGCGCACTGCGTCAGCCAGTGGGGCCACGACTTCCGCCCCGATTACCTGCGCATCGGCGAGCTGCGCCGCGCCCTGGGCGTGCCGCTGGCCGCCTTCACCGCAACGGCGGACCAGGAAACCCAGGAAGAAATCGTCCAGAAGCTGTTCGACGGTGATGCACCCCGCAGTTTCTTACGCGGCTTTGACCGGCCCAATATCCACCTCGCCTTTGGCGCTAAGGACAGCCCGCGCCGCCAGATCCTGGAGTTCGCTGCCGCCCGCAAAGGCCAGTCCGGCATCGTCTATTGCGGTACCCGCGCCAAGACCGAGGCACTGTCGGCAGCCCTGCGCGAAGGTGGTCATTCCACCTGTTTCTACCACGGCGGCATGGACGCTGAGGACCGCCGCATTGTCGAGACCCGATTTGCCCGAGAGGATGGCTTGATCGTGGTCGCCACCGTGGCCTTTGGCATGGGGATAGACAAACCGGACATCCGCTGGGTTGCCCACGCCGACCTGCCGAAATCCATCGAGGCCTATTACCAGGAAATCGGCCGGGCAGGCCGGGATGGGGCACCTGCGGAAACCCTCACTCTGTTCGGCCCCGATGACATCCGCCTGCGCCGCACTCAGGTGGACGAGGGGCTGGCCCCTCCGGAACGACGCGCCGCCGACCATGCCCGGCTGAACGCTCTGCTCGGCCTGGCCGAGGCGCTGCGCTGCCGCCGTCAGAAGCTGTTGGCCTATTTCGGCGAGGAAGCGGAACCCTGCGGCAATTGCGACCTCTGCGACACGCCGGCGGATGTGTTCGACGGCACCACCGTGGTGCGCAAGGCGCTGTCGGCGGTCCTGCGGACCGAGGAATGGTTCGGCTCCGGCCATCTGATTGACATCCTCTTGGGCACGCAGAACGACCGGGTGCGGGCCAAACGCCATGACGAGCTGTCGGTATTTGGCTGTGGCAAGGAATTCGGCAAGCGCCAATGGCAGGCAGTGTTCCGGCAGATGATGGGCCACGACCTGCTGCGCCCGGACCCCGAACGCCATGGCGCGCTGCGCTTTACCGAGGCCGCCCTGCCAATCCTGCGCGGCGAACAGAGTATCGAGCTGCGCCGTGACACCATCAAGGCGGCGGAGCGCCGCCCGGCAGTCAAGGCGCTGGTGTCGGAAGAGGACGCGCCGCTGCTGTCGGCGCTGAAGGCCAAACGCCGCGCCCTGGCCGAGGCGCAGAAAGTGCCGGCCTATGTGATCTTTCCCGACCGCACCTTGATCGAGATGGCTGAAAGCCGGCCGGAAACGCTGGACCAGATGGCGCGGGTCAATGGCGTCGGTGCCAAGAAGCTGGAACGCTACGGCGACGACTTCCTGAGCGTGATCACCGGCGCCGCCGAACAGCTGCACCCCGCAAGGCGCAAGCTGGCGGGGCGCGGGTCCGGCTCTATGTATGACGGTCTGCTAGAAGCGCAGGCGCAGCTCGCCCGTGGCGATTGCGGCACGTTGAAACCGCTCAGCTGCTCCGCCTCGCTGCTGGCCAAGGTGGCGCAGATGCGCGCAGATGACGAGGCTGGCATCACAAGGCTGTTAGGAGAGCGCCGCGCAGAACGTTTCGCAGCGGCATTTCTGGACGTCCTGCGCGGTGCGGGCTAGGGTCGCGCCAAGAATGTAAGGGGGCAGATATGCTGGTAGTGACCTCTCCGGCCAAGAAGCTGGACTGGACGGAACGGGAGCAGGAGATGACCTGGCCCGCGCTGCATGACGACGCGGTGGAGCTGGCAGAAGCGGCCCGCGAACAATCCGTGGCGGACCTGATGAAGCTGATGCACATCAGCGAGGATCTGGCCAAGCTGAACTATGCACGGTTTCAAGAGTTTTCGGCGGATCCGGCAACTGTGGCCACCCGCCCGGCGGCGCTGGCCTTTGCCGGCGACACCTATCAGGGGCTGGAAGCGTCTTCGCTGGACACCGATGAACTGGCCTGGGCGCAGGAACATTTCCGCATCCTGTCCGGTCTTTATGGCGTTCTGCGCCCGTTGGATGCGATGCAGCCTTACCGGCTGGAAATGGGTTCACGCCTGAAGAATGCGCGCGGCAAAAACCTCTATGAGTTCTGGGGCAGCCGGATTTCAGCTGCGTTGAACGCGCAGGCGGATGCTGTGGACGCCGGCGTGCTGGTGAACTGCGCCAGCCAGGAGTATTTCGGCGCGGTGGATTTGGCGGCGCTGACGCCGCGGGTGGTCACGCCAGTGTTCATGGAAGACAAGAACGGCACCCCCAAGGTGGTGAGTTTCTACGCCAAGCGCGCCCGCGGTGCGATGGCGCGGTTCATTATCCAGAACCGGCTGACAGATGCGGAGAGTCTCAATGAATTCGATGCCGGCGGCTATGTCTTTCAACCAGCAATGTCGGCCCCCGGCAAGCCAGTCTTTTTGCGCGGCGCCTGAGGCAGGCGGAGGGCTCCCGCCCGCTTCGGCACATTCAAAGAATGCACCTTAACGGTTGGGCGTGGCAGCACAAAGGCGCAGCCGGTGCGCCTGCGGGCGCGGGAGAGCTTCGCCGTTGTTTAAGGCAGGCCGGGTGATGGCAAGAGCGTCCGTTGCAAACGGGTGGGACAAGACCCGGAAAAGCCGGATCCTGGCGGCGCCCGGCAACCAGGACCCAGCTAAGCACTATGCGAAGAGCAAAAGCCCAGGCGTACCCTGAGAACAGCTTGTTTCAATGATTGACCGCCATGGCGTGCCGACGGCGGGGAGATCTGCTTATTCAGAGTGCTTGGGCAACAATCGGGGCAGGCGGGCCGTCCGGATCCAAGGCCTGTGTCCCGTCCGGCGCACAGGCGCGGATCTTTTCGTGGATCAGCGCCTTGCGCAGCGGCTTGGTCAGGTAATGGTCCAGGCCGGCCGCGAGAATGCCTTCCGAATCGCCTGCCATTGCATGCGCAGTCAGCGCCACAACCGGGGTATGGCCGCCGGTGTCCGCTTCGATACTGCGGATCTTGGCTGTGGCTTCCTTGCCGTCCATCATTGGCATCGAGATGTCCATGAAAATCAGATCCGGGTGGAATGTCTGGAAGGCTTCGACCGCCTCCAGGCCGTTGCTGGCAAATTTCAACTCTATGTTCAGCTCTTTCACCATTTTTCTGAACACCAGCTGATTGGTCTTGTTGTCCTCTGCCGCAAGCACCCGCATCCGGCGGATTTCCGATTCCGGTTCCGGCGGCGGGCCTGCGGGCGGTTCGGTCTGCGGCGCCTCAAGGCCTGCCAGCGGCGCTGCCGTGTCCACTACTGTGTCAGCCGCCATCAGCGCGTCCTGCAGCGGCGCCTCGCAGCCGGGGCCGGCAGCATTGGCCCCCAGATTGGCTAGCTGGTTGAAAAGATCGTCCCGCGGTGCCGGAGTTTGCAGCACCCCGTCCGCCAGCTGGCGGATTTCCGGATCATTGGCGCCATGCGGGCCGGAATTCAGCATCAGCACCGGCACCCCGCGCCAGGATCCGGATTTCAGATCCTTCGCCAGCTGGACGCCATCCAGCCCAGGCAGGTTATGGCCGCTGATGACCAGATCAATGCTGTTATGCATCGCGGCAAGCGCACCAGCTGCGGTTTCAGCAGTGGTGACCTGAATGCCCAGCATCAGCAGATGCTTTTGCAGGATCTCGCAGTTGAGCGGCGCGTCATCCACAAGCAACACATGGCGCAGCGAGCTGGGCAGCTTCGGCAGAGGCTGCTCTGCTGTTCCTTCAATGGGCAGGGGCAAGCGGAAGCCAAAACAGGAGCCTTTGCCTTCTTCGCTGTCGACCCAGATCTCGCCACCCATCATTTCGATCAGCCGCTTGGAGATCGCCAGCCCCAGCCCTGTGCCTTCAAACTTGCGATTGCGCTCGTCTTCGACCTGATTGAACTCGCCGAATATATGCTCAATCTTCTCTTCAGGGATGCCGATGCCGGTGTCCTCAATCGAGATATGCACCGCGCATTGCTTGTCATCAGGCGACGAAACACCGGTCACCCGCAGAGTCACATGGCCCTCCTTGGTGAACTTCACCGCATTGCCGGCCAGATTGGTCAGCACCTGCCGGATCCGGCCTGGATCGCCGGTAAAGCGGGTTGGCAGGAACAGGTCGTAATCGACCAGCAGCGTCAGCCCCTTGTCCCGCGCTGTGGGCTGCAGCAGCATCACCACCTCGTGCAGGCTGCGCTCCAGGTCAAAGGGTTCGGGATGCAGTTCCAGCTTGTCGGCTTCGATCTTGGAGTAATCCAGCACATCGTTGATGATGACCAGCAGCGCTTCACCCGAGTTTTTGATGGTGTTGGCATAAAGCCGCTGTTCTTCGTCCAGCTCGGTGTCGCTCAGCAGCTCGGCCATGCCCACCACCCCGTTCATCGGGGTGCGGATCTCATGGCTCATATTGGCAAGAAAGGCGGATTTTGCCCGGTTTGCCGCCTCTGCGCGGGCACGGGCGCCGCGCAGGTCCTTTTCGTACCGAACAGTCGAGGTGATATCGAGCGCCAGCGTCACCACGTCGCCGCCATGGCCGCGCTGGTCGATCAGCCGCAGATACCGCTCATCCCACAGCTGGATCACCACCGGATCGGGCGAGGGCGAAAGCCAGCGCTCACTCATCATTTCGCGCCAGGCTTCGGTGCCCAGCTCGCCGGTATTGATCAGCCCCTCATCGGTCAGAAGCTGCAGGATCCGTACATAGGAAATGCCGGGCGAGACCTCTTCCAGCCCGTCGAAGATATTGAGGTAGGCGGTGTTCGCCCCGATCAGGCTGCCATCGGCATCAAAGAACGCAAAGCCGTCCTGAAACGCCTGGATCGAATGCCACAGCCGCCGTTCCGCAGTCTCAACCTTTTCATGCGCGGTATTCAGATCGGATTTCACCTTGGCGTTTTCGTCGCGCACAGTGGCCACTTCGGCCTGGGTCTGGCCGATCTGTTTGGTCAGCGCCAGCGCATGGCGGCCCAGCTTGCGGTTGGCAGCCGACAGCTCGGCCTGCTTCAGCTCAAGCAGCCGTTCGGCGGCCAGCCGGGCCCGTCTTTCTTCCGCTAATTTGCTGGCAAGGGTCATCCCTGCGAACTCCGGCAATACATTAACACGAACAGCGCGCGGCAATTCCGCACGCAGGAGACAGCAGGGCTGCCCTTACGTGTTACGCGGGTGAATCTTGCTATGACGTTAAGCCCGTGCCAGCCTGCGCCCAGTATTGGAGGGTGCCATGCCGCGTCTGTTTGCTTCTGTTCTACTGTATATTATTGCTTTTATTATGTTCCTGCCCGCTGCCTGGGCCGGGCCGGGGGTTCCTGATTTCCGCTACAAGGGGTTTGCCAACACCGATTTTTTCGGCTCGGATCTGCAACCGCTGTTCGACACCGATGCCGAGGCCTGCGCGCGGGCCTGTTCTGCCCAGGCGGATTGCGCGGGCTTTGTGTTCAACCAAAAGGCAAATGCCTGCTTTCCGAAATCAGCGCTGACTCAGCCCAGTCCCTATGAGGGCGCCTATTCTGCGCTCAAACAGCCGGCGCCCGGCGGGCTTCAGGCAGAGGCCGCTGGGCGGGCAAGCCGGCTGGACGCAATCCCGGACCTGGAATTGCAGCGCGCTGCCGGGCTCGCGCAGTCGCTGGGCCTGGCCTATCCGCTGACAACTGAGGACGCGGCCAAGGCGGTCTCGGCAGCCCGTTCGCTGTTCCGCGCCGGGGAGCCGGTCGCGGCGCTGCGCTGGATGGGGCAGGCCGTGGTGCTGACGGATGCCGCTCAGGATTGGACCCGATTCTCGGCCTATTTGCTGCGGGCCGCCAAAGACTCCGGCAATCGCTCCCAGCAGCGCCGTTTCCGGCAGGAGGCTTACTTCGCGGCCCTCAATGGCTACTTGCGGGCGGCGTCCCCGGCAGATCAGGCGCAAGCCCTGCGTCAGGCCGCCGAAGCGGTAGAGGCGCTTGGCCGCGGCCGGGAGATGCTGCCGCTGCTGCGTCTGGCTGACAACATCATTCCGCTCAAGGCAAATGCCGAGCTGATCAACTATGCGATCCGGAAATACGGTTTTCGCGTGACCGGCTCCACGGCCGAAAGCGACAGTGAAGCCCCCCGCATCTGCGCTGAATTCTCCGAAGATCTGGAACAGGCCGGAACCGATTACGAAAACTATGTGCGCTTGGCCGGTAGCAGCCTGGCGGTAACTGCATCCGGGCGGCAGCTGTGTTTTGACGGGGTGGAGCATGGCAAGCGCTACCAGCTGACCCTGCGCCGCGGCCTGCCCTCGGCCAGCGGTGAGCAGCTTTTTAGGGATGTAGAGCTGACTCATTATGTGCGCGACCGTGCGCCCAAAGTCCGCTTCCCGGGCCGCGCCTATATGCTGCCCGCAGGCGGCCCGGCAGCACTGCCTGTGGAAACCGTGAACCTCACAGAACTGGACCTGCGCCTGCGCCGGGTCAGCAGCCGCAACGTGCTGCGCACCCTGCAGGAGGGGTACTTTGCCAAGCCGCTCTCCCAATGGGAGGATAAGCATTTCGCCTCTGATATAGCCGAGGAAATCTGGACTGGCAGCGCCGAAGTAGACACTGCGCTCAATCAAGCAATGACCAGCCGCCTGCCGCTGGAGGATGCGCTGACAGGGCAAAAGAAACCCGGCCTCTATGCCCTCACCGCGCGGATACCCGGGGCCGATCCCTATGACGATGCCGGCGCCACGCAATGGTTCGTGCTGACCACCCTTGGCCTCAGCACTATGTCCGGCAGCGATGGTCTGCATGTGCAGGTCCAGGGCCTGGCAGATGCCAAGCCGCAGGAAGGCGCCACGGTCAGTTTGATTTCCAACGCCAATGAGGTTCTGGCGACTGAAACCAGCGACGCGAGCGGCTATGCGCATTTCGCCCCCGGCCTCATCCGCGGCGCTGGCGGCGCGGCACCAGCGCTGATCACCGCAAAGGCGGGGCAGGGGGATTTCACTTTCCTGCCGCTGAGCGATGCCGCCTTTGATCTGTCGGACCGCGGCGTTGCCGGCCGCCCCGCGCCGGGACCGGTGGATGTGTTCCTTGCCACCACCCGCGGCGCCTTTCGCGCGGGCGAGACCGTGCATGTGACCGCTTTGGCGCGCGACAGCAGGGCGAAAGCGATCGAAGGCTTGCCGCTGACCGCGGTCCTCTTGCGTCCCGACGGCGTGGAATACACCCGCCAGACCTCTGCGGGCGGCCATCAGGGCGGCCATGTCTTTGCCCTTCCCACTGGTCCCGCCGCCCCGCGCGGCACCTGGCGGATCGAGATCAAGAGCAACCTCAAGGCCCCCGCGCTCGCCAGCCGCCAGATCCTGGTCGAGGATTTCCTGCCCGAGCGTATCGATTTCGAACAGCAAGTCGCCAATGCGAACAGCCTCCAGCCCGGCAGCGCGGCCCAGATTGCGCTGCAAGCAGATTACCTTTTCGGCGCCCCCGGCGCGGGGCTTAAGGTCGAGGGCGATATCCGTCTCACCGCCGCCAATACGCTGGACCAATGGTCTGGCTTCCGCTTTGGCCGCTACGATGAAGCCTCCTCTGCCCAGATCGAGTATTTCGGCGGCCAGGAAACCGGCCCCGACGGCAGCGCGTCCTTTGCGGTCAGCCTGCCCAAGACCACCCCGGCAGAGGGTAAGCCGCTGCTGGCTACCCTCACCACCCGCGTTGCCGATGGCTCTGCCCGCCCGGTAGAGCGCTCACAGGAGCTGCCCGTCCGCCCCGCCGGTCCGATCCTTGGCATCAAGCCGCAGTTTGATGAGGTCGCGGCGGAAGGCTCGGAGGCAGGCTTTGACCTGATCGCCCTGTCGCCGGATCTGAAACCGATGCCGATGCGCGTGAAATGGACCCTGAACCGGGTCGAAACGCGCTACCAGTGGTATCAGCTCTACGGCAACTGGAACTGGGAGCCGATCACCCGCCGCACCCGCATCGCTACCGGCGAGGCGCAGCTTGGCAGCGATCCCCTGCCGCTGTCGCAGCCCGTGGACTGGGGCCGCTACGAGCTGGTGGTGGAACGCCTCGACGGCGCCTATGCCTCTGCCGCCTATGACTTCTACGTCGGCTGGTACGCACCCCAAGGCAGCACCGAAACACCGGCCCGGCTGGAACTGTCGCTGGACAGCGAAAGCTACGCCCCCGGCGATACCGCCCGCCTGCGCATGGTGCCGCAGGCTGCGGGCACCGCGCTGATCTCGGTTGTCTCGAACCACTTGATCCACCGCATGGCTGTCGAAGTCCCGGCCGGCGAAGCCGTGATCCCGCTGGAGGTGACGCAGGATTGGGGCAGCGGCGCCTATGTGACCGCGACGGTCATTCAGCCTGTGACTGGCGACCGGGGCCGCACCCCGCTGCGCGCCCTGGGCCTGGCGCACGCCAGCGTCACCCAGCCCGGCCAGCAGCTGGAGGTCTCGATAGACGTCCCCGAGGTGGCCCGCCCCCGCGGCACCCAAATTGCGAAACTCCGTGTCGATGGCGCGGCAAAGGGCGAGGAGGTCTGGCTGACCGTGGCCGCCGTCGACCTCGGCATCCTCAACCTCACCGGCTTCACCAGCCCCGACCCCAGCGCCCACTACTACGGCCAGCGCCGTCTGGGGATGGAGCTGCGCGACGTCTACGGCCGCCTGATCGACCCCGGCAACGGCGCCCTGGGCCGCATCCGCTCCGGCGGCGATGCGGACAGCGGCATGAAGATGCAATCGCCGCCGCCGACGCAGGATCTGGTGGCGCTGTTCTCCGGTCCTCTCAAGGTCGACGAAAATGGCGAGGCGGAGTTCCCAATGCCGCTCCCGGCCTTTAACGGCACCGTGCGGCTGATGGCGGTGGCCTGGTCCGGCCGCGCCGTCGGCCAGGCCGAGGCCGGCATGCTGGTGCGCGACCCGGTGGTGGTCACCACCTCGCTGCCGCGCTTCCTGGCGCCGGGCGATGAAAGCCGCGCCCGCATTGAAATCGTCCATGCCGATGGCCCCGCCGGCGAAATGAAGCTGACCGCCAGCACCGCAGGCGGCCTGACGCTGGGCAATTTGCCCGCCGCCGTCACTCTGGCGGAGCAGGGCAAGACAGTGCTCGAACTCCCGGTCACGGCAGAAAATGTCGGCGACCACGAGCTGACCCTCTCCCTCACCACGCCCGACGGGCAAGAGCTGCAGCAGACCCTGCGGATGCCGGTCCGCGCCAATGATCCGGTGACGTCCGAGACCCGCCGCTTCATCTTGGCTGCTGGTGACACCTTCCTGTTCAGCAAGGACGTCTTCACCGGCCTGCGCCCTGGCACCGCCCGTGCCACCATCTCCTCCGGCCCGCTGGCCAAGTTCGACGTGCCGGGCCTATTGGCGGAACTGGACCAGTACCCCTACGGCTGCACCGAACAGGTTGCGTCCAAGGCGCTGCCGCTGCTCTACCTCAGCAGCGTCGCGCAAGGAGCGGGGCTGGGCAATGGCCCGGCGGTGAATGCGCGCATCAACGCCGCCATCCGCAAGGTGCTGACCCGCCAGGCCCCCAGCGGCGCCTTTGGCCTCTGGCGTGCCGACAGCGGTGAATTCTGGCTCGACGCCTATGCCAGCGACTTCCTCAGCCGCGCCCGCGTGCAAGGATATGAGGTGCCGCAGCAGGCCTTCGCCCAGGCGATGGACAACCTGCGCAACCGCATCAACTACGCCCGGGACTTTGACAGGGGCGGCGAGGAAATCGCCTATGCCCTCTTGGTGCTGGCCCGCGAAGGCGCCGCGCAGATGGGCGACCTGCGCTATTATGCCGATGTGAAGGGCGACGCCTTTGCCACGCCCCTCGCAGCCGCCCAAATGGGCGCAGCGCTTGCGGCCTATGGCGACCAGCGCCGCGCCGACCGGATGTTTGCCCGCGCCGCGCAGATGATCGGCGCTGAAACGCAGGATGAGGCCCGCCTCTGGCGCGCCGACTTCGGCACAAGGCTGCGCGACACTGCCGGTGTTCTGGCGCTGGCGGCGGAGGCAGGGTCAGAGGCTGTGGACCGCGGCCACCTGTCGGCGCGGCTCACCAACGCATCCGGCTACCGCTCCACTCAGGAGTCCGCCTGGACCCTGATGGCGGCCCATGCGCTGGCGCAGAACCCCGAAGACTCGGGCCTGCTGGTCAACGGTCAGCCCGTCCAGGGCCCATTTGTACAGGCCGCAGACGGGCAGGACATGCCGGAACTCGCCCTGACCGCCGCCAGCGGGCGCACCGCGGAAATCACTCTCACCACCCTTGGCGTGCCTGAGGTGCCGCCCGCCGCAAGCGGTTTCGGTTACACGATCGAGCGCAGCTACTTCACGCTCGAGGGCCAGCCGCTGGACGTGCAGTCCGTCAGTGCTGGCGCGCGCTTTGTGGCGGTCCTGCGGGTGAAACCGCATGAGAAAACCGGCGCGAGGCTGATGATCAACGACCCGCTGCCCGCGGGGTTTGAGATCGACAACCCGAACCTCCTGCGTTCCGGCGATCTGCGCGACCTCGACTGGCTGAACCCGGCAGAGGCCGAACACGCAGAGTTCCGCAGCGACCGCTTTCTGGCCGCGGTGAACGTGCGCGATACAGCGCAGGTGACGCTGGCCTATGTGGTTCGCGCGGTCACGCCCGGTGTGTTCCACCATCCGGCGGCCTCGGTCGAGGACATGTATCGCCCCGCCTACCGCGCCCGCACCGGCACCGGGCGCGTGGTCGTGAAGTGAAACGCTGGTGGAAAAGAACGGAGGGCATCGCCCGTCCGCGGGGGGCCGGGTATCGCCCGCCCGAGGGGGTGGGACGGGCGATACCCGGCCTTCGGCCAGGCAAAAGCTGGAAACGGAGTGTTCTATCCTTAGCACTGTTGATTGCAGTGACTTCCGCCGCATGGCGTAGCTTCGACGCTTGGATAGACCATACAGACCTCCCCCTCACCCTCACTGAAACCTCCACCGAAGTCCTCGACCGCAACGGCAAGCTGCTGCGCGCCTACCCCGTGGGTGACGGCCTCCGGCGCCTCGCAGTTCAGCCTG
Source organism: Leisingera sp. F5 (assembly GCF_001593695.1). Taxonomy (NCBI): domain Bacteria; kingdom Pseudomonadati; phylum Pseudomonadota; class Alphaproteobacteria; order Rhodobacterales; family Roseobacteraceae; genus Leisingera; species Leisingera sp. F5. The sequence goes on from NZ_LUKH01000008.1 coordinate 127,009, forward strand.
CAGACGTGGACCCGCGCTTCCTCGACATGCTCCTGCGCTACGAGGACAAACGCTTCCGCTCCCACCACGGCGTCGATCCCATCGCCCTCCTGCGTGCCGCGGGCCAGGCGCTGCGGAACGGGCGAACCGTCTCTGGCGGCTCTACCCTCACCATGCAGGTCGCGCGCCTGCTGGAGGACGGTACCACCGGCCGCTGGTCCGGCAAGCTGCGCCAGATGCGGGTAGCGCTGGCGCTGGAACGCCGTCTCAGCAAGGACGAAATCCTCACCCTTTACCTGACCCACGCCCCTTATGGCGGCGCGGCAGAGGGCATCCGCGCGGCAACCTATAGTTGGTTCGGCAAGGAGCCAAAGCGCCTGACCCCGGCAGAGGCCGCTTTGCTGGTTGCCCTGCCGCAATCCCCCGAACGCCACCGCCCGGACCGCTTCCCTGCGGCCGCCAATGAGGCTCGTGATCGGGTGCTGGAACGGATGCAGCACCAGGGCCTCGTCAGCGATGAACAGGCCAAGGCCGCCCGCCGCGCCCCGCTGCCGCACCGCATGGCCGCCTTCCCGCGGCTGGCCCCGCATCTGGCGGACCGGGTGGCGGCGCTGCATCCTGGCAAACGCCAGCTGCGCCTGACCCTCGACGGCGCAGTGCAATCGCGGATGCAGCAGCTGCTGGCAGGGGCTGTGCAGCGCACCGGCCCGCGTCTCTCTGCCGCGCTGATCGCCGCCGACCACCAGACCGGCGAGGTGCTGGCGCTGGCCGGCTCGCCCGGCTATTCCGACGCGGACCGGCGCGGCTTTGTCGACATGACCCAGGCCATCCGTTCCCCTGGCTCGACCCTGAAACCGCTGGTCTACGGCCTTGCCTTCGACCAGGGACTGGCGCACCCGGAAACCCTGATCCACGACGGCCCCGTGAACTTCGCAGGCTACGCGCCGCAGAATTTCGACGGTGAATTCCGCGGCGACATACGCTTGCGCGAAGCACTGCAGCTGTCGCTCAACATTCCCGTCGTAAAGCTGACGCAGGAGCTTGGCCCGGCCCGCGTGATGGCGTCCTTGCGCGCCGGCGGCGCCCAGCCGGAACTCCCCGGCGGTGCACCCGGCCTGGCGCTGTCGCTTGGCGGTGTCGGCATCAGCTTGCAGGACATGGTGCAGCTTTACGCCGGGTTGGCGGCAGGCGGGCGCGGATCAGGGCTGCGGGTGATGCAGGGAGAGGCGCAGAGAACCGCAGGCCGCCTGATCTCGCCCGAGGCCGCCTGGCAGGTCGGTGACATCCTGCGCGGGCTGCCGGTGCCTGCAGGCGCGCGCGCCGGCAGCATCGCCTACAAGACCGGCACTTCCTACGGCCACCGTGATGCCTGGGCCATCGGCTGGGACGGGCGTCATGTAATCGGCGTTTGGATGGGCCGCGCCGATGGTACGCCCGTACCGGGTATCTTTGGCGGCGATCTGGCCGCACCGGTGCTGTTTGAGGCTTTTGGCCGCCTGAAACCCGCGTTCGATCCCTTGCCGCCCCCGCCCCCCGCGACGCTGATCGTCAGCTCCGCCGAACTGCCGCAGCCCTTGCGGCGCTTCCGTCCCCGCGATGCGGCCTTTTCAGAGCCAGCGGATGCGCCGGAGCTGATTTTCCCGCCCAACGGCGCCCGGCTGGCGCTGGGCAGCAGCGGCCTCACCCTGAAATTGCGCGGCGGCACTGCGCCTTTCCTGGTGCTGGCGAATGGAGAGCCGGTGCTTTCGGGGCAAAGGCAGCGAGAATTCTCTGTCCCCTCACCAGGTCCCGGTTTTTCCTCGCTGGTGATTGTCGATGGTGCAGGCCGATCTGACCGGGTTGACCTGCGGATTGACTGATGCAGGCGGATCAATTGACGCGCGGCGTTACCGGGCAGAGGTGTTTCGCTTCGGGCTGTGCCCGAAGCGACCCGCGCCGCGCCTTTGGCGCGGCGCTTGGCCCAACCAGTGCGGTGTCCGCCAGGGCACCGGCAATGGGCGGGAGTGCATTTGTTGCGGCAGACTCAGCGGCGGCCTTCCCGCAGCCAGCCCGCGACGATAAAGAAAGACGCCATCACCAGCGCCAGCCAGCCTGGCAGCAGCGGTCCTTGGCTGACCGAGAGAGTCTCATATGCCGCGCGCGGTGTGAGGCCGATCCAGCCACGCCCCGCCGCCGGGCGCCCGGCCCGCACGCTGCGCAAGGACGGCATCCCGTCCTCCAGCCGCAGCACACCACCGCGCAAAGGTTCCAGCACCGGAGTAAGCACATCGCTGGTGGCAATGGTTTCCTCGAACTCCTTCGGTGCCGCAGGCCCCAGCCCTGCCACTGCCGTCTCGCCACCTTCCTCCAGCCGGTAGAGTCCAGCCTCCGGCCCTTCATAGCGGGCTTCCCACTGGCCCGGCGCGGTCTGGCGCAGCGCCAGCTCCACAGTGGAGCCATCCGGGTTGGTCACCGTCACCGGCCCGGCCTGCCCGGCCAGGGTGCGGCGGAGGATCCGCATCCGCTGGCCCGAGGCTTCGGCCCACAGCGCTTCTTCCTCCAGCTCCGGTTCCTTCATCATCCAATGGGCGAGACGGCGCAGCAGTTCCAGCTGCGGCCCGCCGCCCTCATATCCGCGGCTCCATAGCCAGGCGTGGTCCGACGCCAGCAGCGCCACCCGGCCCTCACCCACCCGGTTCAGCACCAGCAGAGGGCGTTCGTCAGCACCGCTCATCAGCACATGGCCCTCCGGCGTGCGCAGCTCAACCTGGCGCAGCCAGCGGCCCCACTCCTCCGCCCCCTCCAGGCCCGAGGTCACGGGATGCTGCTTGCCCAGATCGGTCACCGTGGGGCGGTAGGCCTCCTCCAGCACCCGCGCCGAAGGTTCCGCTGGCAGGATCAGCGACAGCGGCGAGCGGTAGATGCTGTCGGCGCTGGCAAAATCCGGCCCCGCTGCCACCAGCACCGCACCGCCGCCCACCGCGTAATTGGCCACATTGTCCAGATAGACCGCCGGCAGGATGCCGCGCCGCTTGTAGCGGTCAAAGATGATCAGGTCGAAATCCTCAATCTTCTCCAGAAACAGCTCGCGGGTGGGGAAAGCGATCAGCGATAGCTCCTCCACCGGCACCCCGTCCTGTTTCTCGGGGGGGCGCAGGATGGTGAAATGCACCAGATCTACCGCGCTGTCGGATTTCAAAAGGTTGCGCCAGGTGCGCCCGCCCGCGTGCGGCTCGCCCGAGACCAGCAGCACACGCAGCCGGTCGCGCACCCCGTTGATTTGCACCAGGGCGGTATTGTTGCGCGCGGTCAGCTCGCCCGGCTCTTCCGGCACGCTGAACTGGATCACATTGCGCCCGCCGTGCTGCAGCACCATCGGCAGCTCGAAATCCACACCCACCGGCAGAGCAAAGCGCTGCGGGGCGTCACCGCCGACCGAAATATCCAAATCAACAAAGCCTCCTTGAACCGGCAACGCGCCCTGATCCTCGATCCGAAGCGTCAGCTTCACCGGCTCGCCGATGATGGCAAAGCCGGGGGCGTTTTTCACGATCAGGCGCCGGTCCCAGTCATCCTTGCGGCCGGTCAGCAGCAGATGCATCGGCGCCGGCAGGTTCAGCACCTGATCCGCGTCATGCACCTGCCCGTCGGACAATGCGATGATGCCGGCCACCCGCGCCCGCGGCTCATCTGCCAAGGCCTGCGCGATGGCCGCCATCAGACGGGTGCCCTCGTCGCCTTCGCCATCCGGGACGGTGACCCAGCGCACCTCGGTGCCTGCCCGGGCAGCCAATGCTGCCTTCAGCTGGGTCCTCGCCCGCGCCATCTGCTCCGGGCGGTCGCGCAGCTGCTGGCTGGCGGTCTGGTCCTCAGCCACAATCACGATATCGCTTAAGGGTGCACGGTCCTCGCTCTGATGCACCGGGCCTGCAAGCGCGGCCAGCAGCACAAGCGCTGCCAGGGCGCGCAAGGCCCAGCCCGACAACCCCTTCCAAACACCCAGGATCAGCACCGCCAGGGTTACAGCCCCGGCGGCCCAGATCACGGGCCAGGGCACCAGCGGGTCAAACAGGATTGTCTGTGTCATCGCGGTCCCCTATTGCCCCAGCCGGTCCAGCAGTGCCGGCACATGCACCTGGTCGGATTTGTAGTTGCCGGTCAGCACATGCATCACCAGGTTGACACCGAACCGGAACGCGAGCTCCCGCTGCCGCTCACCGGCATAGCCGCGCCCGACCGGCAGCAGAGGCCGGCCGTTGCCGTCCACCGCCCAGGCCGCCGCCCAGTCGTTGCCGCCGATCACCACCGGCGTCACCCCGTCGTTCAGATTGCGGAACGGAATGCCCTCCGCCTGTTCCGCATCCGGCGGCGCGGCTTCCACCCAAACCGGGCCGCGGCTGTGGCGGCCGGGGAAGGCCTGCAGCAAATAAAAGGCCCGGGTCAGCACGTGGTCCTCCGGCAGCACTTCCAGCGGCGGAATGTCCAGCGGCAAGGCTATCTGTTGCAACCGCCGCGCTGCCGGGCTGGTGGCGCCCGAGGCCGCAAGATCCCCATCGCGGGTGTCAAACAGGATCATCCCGCCGGCGCGCAGATAGGCGTTCAACTTGCCATAGGCCTGGGACGAGGGCAGCGGCTGATCCCGCGTCACCGGCCAATAGAGCAGCGGATAGAACGCCAGCTCATCCCGCTCCAGATCCACGGCTGCCGGGGCAGCAGGCTCGACCGAGGTGCGGAAAAACAGCGTTTCCGTCAATCCGCGCAGGCCAGCCGCTGCGATGCGGTCCACCTCCCGCTCACCCGTCAGCACATGCGCCAGTACCAGTTCCGAGGCCAGCTCTGCCGCCCTGAAATCTTCAGGCGCCGGGGTGTCCTGCGCCCGCAGACCCTGCGGTGCGGCCCATGCCGCCAGCCCCAGTGCTGCTGCCAGCGCGGCAGTCCGGGCGCCGCCCAGCAGGCCGGAGAGTGCCAGCGTGCCCAGCACATCCGCCGCCAGCAGCATCAGCGCCAGTGTCAGCAGTGCGCCGCCCAGCGGCAGCTCCTGCGGTGCGCCGTAGCCGCTGACCGCAACCGAGGCAGGCCAGCGCGCGGCCTGCAGCTCATCGCCGGGGCGCAGCACATTGCGGGCCAGCATCCTGCGCCCGCCATCATAGACACCGGGGCGCAGTTCCGGCCCGGCGGGTGCTGCCACCAGATCCGGGCCTTTGACGCCCGGCAGGGTTTCCGCAGCCGCCAGCCTGCCAAAGCCGTCCAGCACTTCTACCGGGGTCCAGGTTGTGCCCTCCAGGTCCTCTGCCTGCGGTGCCGCGGCAGAGGATGACACCGCAAGCCGCTCCAGCATTGACACAAACAGGCCGGACAGCGGCAGGCTGCTCCATTCCGCATTGGCGGTCACGTGAAACAGAACCACCTGGCCCTGGCCCAGCGGCTTGCGGGTGACCAGCGGGGTGCCGTCCGCCAGCTCTGCAATCACCCGGTCGGTCAGCTGCGGATCGGGTTGCGCCACCACCTGCGAGCTGATCGAGACCTCGCCCGGAACCTCCAGCCCGTAGAAGGGCGAGGTCTCGGCAAATGGCGCCAGTGTTTTGGGCTCGCCCCAGCTCATCGCGCCGCCAATGCTGCGGCCGCCAATGCGCAAACGCACCGGCATCAGGGGTTCTTCGCCGCTGCGGGCGGTGTCGCTGGCGGCCAGCCGCGGTCCGGCAAAGCGCAACAGGAGACCGCCGTTTTCCACCCATTCGATGACCGCCTCTTCCTGCGCGGGCGCCAGCCGCGCCACATCCGCCAGCACGATCACATCCGGGTTGGCAGGCAGCAGATCCGCCAGCGCGCCTTCCAGAAGCTCGGCTGAGGGCGCCAAAGCCTGGCGCAGATAATGCAGCGGTGACAGCAGTGCCAGCGCCTCATCCGCGCTTTCCGAGGAGACCAGCGCCACCTCGCGGCGGCGTAACGAGTCATCGGTCAGCGCCACTGCGCCTGCGGATTTCACATCGCGGATTTCAAACCGCGACAGCCGCGCGCGCAACTCAGCCGGCAGCGACAGCTCAGCCGAGACCGTGCGGGCTCCATCTGCAAACTGCACCGGCAGCGCCGCCAGGCTGCGCGGGGTGCCGCCGGGGTCCTTGCCCTGCGCCACCACCGAAACTTCCTGCGCCGGCCCGGCGCGGCTGCGCTGCACCGTCAGTTCGATCGCGCCGCCGGAATAGCTGGCCGGCAGCAACCCCAGCACCGGCAGCGGCTGCTCATACACTTCGATATCGCCGCGGCGGCCCAGGGCTTCGATCAGGCCCTCGCGGCCTTGGTATTCCAGCCCGTCGCTGAACCAGATGGTGTCAAATCCGCCCTCTGCCTCATCAATCGCGGCCAAGGCCTGCTGCAGCTGATCCGGTCCCGGCTGCCATGGCAGAGGCGCCAGCCCGGCCAGCTGCCGCTGCCAATCGCTGGCAGCGCGGAACTGCAGCATCTCCGGTGCGCTCAGCCGCAGCAGCGCCACCGGGCGTTCTGCCCGGCCTGCTTCCTCCAATTGCGCCGCGGCCTGGGCGCTGGTCTGTTTCCAACCCGCAGCCCCGCCCCAGCTGGCATCCATCACAATCAGCAGCGGCCCGCGGCCGCCGGTCTCCTCGGTGGAGGGATTCAGCACCGGCCCCGCCAGCCCGATGATCGCCGCCGCCACCGCCAGCATCCTCAAGAGCAGCAGCCACCAGGGCGTGCGGTCCGACAGGCTTTCGTCGTCCTTGAGGCCCAAGAGCAGCGTCACCGCCGGAAACGGCTGGCGCTTCGGCGCAGGCGGTACCGCGCGCAGCAGCAGCCACAGCACCGGCAAGGCCAGCAGCCCCAGCAACAGCCAGGGCGCGCTGAAACCGATGCCCGCAATCATTGTCATGGCGCGGTCCGCTCCAATGCGTGATAGAGCCACATCAGCGCGGTCTGCGCCGGGTCTCCCGTGTGATGCTGGCCAAACCGCCAGCCGGCCTCGCGGCATAAGCGCTCCAGCACGGTGCGGTGCTCTGTCAGCCGGTCCAGATAGCGTTCCTGCAGCGCAGAGGCCTTCAATGTTTCATGTGTGACACCGCCATTGATGCTTTCAAACAGGGTGCGCCCCGAGAACGGAAAGGCTTCTTCTGCCGGGTCCAGCACCTGCAACAGCACTCCGCGCACACCGCGCGCGGCAGCCTTAGACAGGGCCTGCTCCATCGGTTCGGACGGTCCCAGGAAATCCGAAATGAACAGGGCGCGGGCATGCGGGATCAGGGCGCGGTCATTGGGCGGCGCGTAATCCTGCTCTGCGTCGTTCGACAACGCCTCGGCCAGGCGCAGGATCTGCACATTGCCGCGCCGGGGCGGCAGGCTGCCGCCGGTCAGGCCCACCCGCTCGCCGCCCTGCACCATCAGCACGGAGGCCGCCAGCGCCAGGAGTCGCGCGCGGTCGATCTTCTGCGGCAGCTTGGGCGAAGACGCAAACCGCATTGAGGCGCCGGTATCCACCCACAGATGCACGGTCTGGGAAATTTGCCACTCGCGCTCGCGGACAAACTGGATGTCGCCGCGGGCCGAACGCCGGTGGTCGATCATCCGGCGGCTGTCACCCGCTTGCGCAGGCCGGTACTGCCAAAAATCATCCCCCGTGCCTGCTCGGCGGCGGCCATGCTCGCCCATCAGGACAGACCCCGCCAGATGCCGCGCCTGCACCAAAAGCGGCGGCAGGGCGCTGGCCTCGGCCTCGGCCCGGTGCCGCAATCCGGTTGCAGCTTCAGAGGCGACAGGCCTTGTCACGCGGCGGCCCCGGTCCGGGCCAGATCCGCAGCGGTTTCCGCGATCAGCGCAGCCAGGCTGTCACCCCGCGCCCTTGCGGCAAAGTTCAGCTGCATCCGGTGGCTCAGCACCGGCTGCGCCATGTCCAGCACGTCCTCGGCATTGGGCGCCAGCCGCCCCTGCAGCAGCGCCCGCGCCCGCACCGCCAGCATTAGCGCCTGCGCCGCCCGCGGACCCGGACCCCAGGCCACGGTCTGCGCCACATGGTCGGACACGCCGGATTCTTCAGGGCGGAAAGCACGCACCAGGTCCAGAATCATCTCTACCACGGACTCCCCCACCGGCATCCGCCGCAGCAGGGTCTGCGCCGCGATCAGCTCAGCCGCGGTAGACACCTGATAGGCCTCGGCCTCTTCGGCGCCTGTGGTGGCCAGCAGAATATCCCTCTCGGTCGCTCGGTCAGGGTAATTGACGTCAATCTGCAGCAGGAACCGGTCCAGCTGCGCTTCGGGCAGGGGATAGGTGCCCTCCTGCTCAATCGGGTTCTGGGTCGCCAGCACGTGGAACGGGGCGCCCAAGCTGCGATCCTCGCCCGCCACCGTCACCATCCGCTCCTGCATCGCCTGCAGCAGCGCCGACTGGGTGCGCGGGCTTGCGCGGTTGATCTCATCCGCCATCAGCAATTGGCAGAACACCGGCCCCGGCACAAACCGGAACGATCGGTGGCCGTCCGCAGCGGTATCCAGAACCTCCGATCCCAGAATATCGGCCGGCATCAGGTCCGGGGTGAATTGAATCCGGCTGCCATCCAGCCCCATCACGGTGCTTAAGGTTTCCACCAGCCGGGTTTTGCCCAGCCCTGGCAGGCCGATCAGCAGCCCGTGGCCGCCGCACAGCAACACCGACAGGGTGAGGTCCACCACCCGCTCCTGTCCGATAAAGCGCTTGGTGATCGACGCGCGCGCTTCTTGCAGCTTGGCTTCCAGCGCTTCGATACCGGCCAGCAGATCGTCCGTTTCAGGCATGACATTCCTCGTTTCCCGGATATATGCTGTCACTCTATCGTGCTGACTGGAAATGGCAAAAGCAATGAGCGGACAAAAACTTGTGACCCCCGATGCCGAAGGCCTTGCCGCAGCAGCCAAAGCGGCCGATAAAGACAAGGGTTTGCCGCCTGTCCACCTGTGGAACCCGCCGTTCTGCGGCGACCTGGACATCCGTATCGCCCGCGACGGCAGCTGGCATTACCTCGGCACGCCCTTCACCCGGTTTGAACTGGTCAAACTGTTCGCCTCGATCCTGAAACTGGAGGAGGGCAAGTATTACCTTGTCACCCCGGTTGAAAAGGTTGGCATCACTGTCGAGGATGCCCCTTTTGTGGCGGTGGACTTCAATGCCGAAGGTGAGGGGCGCGATCAGGTCATCACCTTCACCACCAACATCGGCGACACCGCCGAGGCCGGCCCGGACCACGTGATCCGGGTGAAACGCGACGCGGAAACCGGCGAGCCCGCTCCTTACGTCATGGTGCGCGCCGGACTGGAGGCGCTGATCGACCGCAAGAGCTTCTACCGGCTGGCGGAGCTTGGCGAACATCACGATGGCTGGTTCGGCGTCCGGTCCGGCGGCGAATTCTTTCCGCTGATCCCGTCGGCAGAATTGGAGGCGGATTAACGTCTAAGGAAAGTTCCGCCTGGCCGCAGGCCGGGCAGTGCCCGTCCCGCCCCCCACGGGGCGGGCGCTACGCTTCCCACCCCGCCGGAACGAGCGCCGCCCTTAGCGAATTTTCACAAATAGCGCAGAGTTTCTTCACGCCTGGCTGCCGCTCAGCGGCTCCGCCAGCCTGGGCCGCTGGTCCTGGGCGACGATCACGCCAAGCCCGACTACCGCGGCGCCAATCGCCTGCGGCCACTCCCAGCTTTCGCCCAGGAACAGCATCAGGATCATCACATAGAAGGGCGCCAGATTGGTGTGGAAGGAGGCCAGCGCCACCCCCAGCCGCTCCACCGAGGACAGCCACAACAGCTGGCTGATCATCACCGAGACCAACCCGAAGATCAGCAGCATCTGCAGCTGATAGCCGTCCACGGGCGCGCTGGGCAGCCATTCGCCGCCGAGCATTGCCGTGCCCGCGGTCATCGCACTGGCCAGAACCAGCCCGCCGCAGATGGTGACTGCACTGCGCCCTGAAGGCGACAGGTCCGGCAGTTCGCGCACCGCGGCGGAACTCGCCCAGGTGTAAAGCGTGATCGCGGCGGCTGCCGCGGCGGCCCCCAGCCCCAGCTCCGCGCCGCTGAGCGAGCTGGTGGCGATAATGCCGCCGATGACCGTTGCCGCCGCGCCAAGCGCGAACCGCACTCCCAGCCGCCGCTGGCCCTGCAGCATTTCAATGACCCCGCCTATCACCGGCGCGGCTGAGCAGATCAGCGCCGCCGTGACCGCATTGGTCAGCACCTGCGCCTGGATGATCAGATAGGCGCTGGCGCCAAAGCCGAAGAAGCCGATCATCAGCCCCTTGCGCCAGGGCGCGCGCAGCACCGTCTGCACGCCTTCGCGCATCCCCCACAGCAGCAAGATCCCGGTGGCCGCCAAAATCAGCCGTGCGGCCAGCAGGATCACCGGCGGCCAGGTCTGCAGCAGCACCTCCGCCGCCGGAAAGCCCGCTGACCAGGTGATCATCGCTGCCGCCGCCAAGGCATTGCCGCCAAGCGCTTTGGTGTGCGGCGGCGCGGATGCGGAAGGGCCTGCGGGCAGGCGCTCGGGGTTCATCGTCATGGCTGCTATCCTCAGGGAATCCGGCGAAAATATGCCGGTTTTCTGCAGTTGCAGCCGAATCCCCGGCCTGTGTCTTGCGGGAAAGCGACAATGCGTCGTTTTCTATCTCTTGGCCTTACGGATTTGCGCGGGATAAACCACCGTGAAGCCAGGAGAAGCCTAATGCCCAGATTCGCAGCCAACATCTCGATGCTGTTTGCCGAGCTGCCGTATCTCGACCGGTTCCAGGCCGCTGCGGCGGCAGGGTTCGAGGCGGTGGAAATCCTCTACCCTTATGAGCTGGCAGCCAAGGAGACCCAGCGTGCGCTGCTGGCCAACGGGTTGGAGCTCTTGCTGATCAACGCACCGCCTCCCAATTACACCGGCGGCATGCCCGGCTATGCGGCGGTGCCGGAAGGCGTCGACCGCTTCCAGCGCGACATCCGCCGGGTGCTGCGCTATGCTGAAGCGCTGAAGGCGGGCAAGATCCACGTGATGGCGGGCTATGCCAAGGGCACGGCGGCGCAGCAAACCTTTGTCGAAAACCTGCAATCGGCCGCGGACCGGGCGCCGGAACAGCAATTCACCATCGAGCCTTTGAACAGCGGCGACCAGCCCGGTTATTTCCTGGACGATTACAACCTGGCGATGGAGGTACTGGAGGCGGTGGACCGTCCCAATGTCGGCTTGCAGTATGATGCCTATCACGCCCAGCTGATCCACGGCGATGCGGCCAGGGTCTGGGACATATTCGGCCGCTACGCGGTGCATGTGCAGATCGCCGCCGCCCCGGGCCGCTGCGAGCCGGGCACCGGGCCGGTGGATTTCCAAGAGCTGTTTGCCGCTATTGAGGCCAGCGGCTATGACGGATGGATCAGCGCTGAATACACGCCCTCGACCCGGCGCACCGAAGACAGCCTCGGCTGGATGCGCTGAGCCGCCGCAGATCAGCTGTCATATTCGTGAATTGAAATGTGAATTCCGGCGCGGCATAACGGCTGCAAGATCACAGGAAGGACCCCGCCGATGCTGCCCGCCCGATTTGCTCCTGTTCTGTTCAGCCTGATTTTGTCGGGGCTGATGTCTTTCATCGTCACCGGCGTGGCGACTTGGAAAGCGCTGGGGGTCGGTACGGGTTTTGGCGGCGCCTGGATGCAGGCCTGGTCGGTCAGCTGGCCGATTGCTTTCGCCGTTGCTTTCACCGCAGCGCCGCTGGTGCGCAGGCTGGTGGCGAAACTGGTCAAGCAGCCCGCTGGCGGCTGAGACCGGGCATCACAGGACAAGGAAAACTCCCGCCCGCCGCAAGCAGCATCAAAGATGCCGCAGCGTCCGTTGGGCGTGGCGCCGCTGACGCGGCGCAAGGCTTTTGCTGAGAAGCCCCTAAGGGCAGGTCTGCCCTTGAGGGGCGTTTTCGATTGTTTTTCTGCTGGGCCGCGTCAAGGGCAAGCCGCGCTGACCGCGCGGAGGCTGCGCCTCCCTTGACCCGGAGCGGAGAGGGTCCGGCACATCCCGCGCTGCGTTAGCAGCGCCCGGCCCAACAGGATGAGATCGCCAGATCGAAGCCGGGCGGGAGTGCCCCGCCTGCCTCGTAGGGGGCCTGCTTTAATGTGCCTCTGCCCAGTTCTGGCCGCGGCCTGCATCGACCACCAGCTTCACGTCCAGATGCACCGCCGGATCTGCGGCGGTCTCCATCACCTGGCGGGCGGCTGCGATGGTCTCCTCCACTGCCGATTCCGGCACTTCGAACAACAGTTCGTCGTGCACTTGCAGCAGCATCCGCGCGGGCAGATGGGCAATCGCTTCCGGCATCCGGATCATCGCCCGGCGGATCACGTCTGCAGCTGTCCCCTGGATCGGTGCATTGATCGCGGCGCGTTTGGCAAAGCCGGCCTTCGGCCCTTTGGCGTTGATCTCCGCCGTGTGGATCTTGCGCCCGAACAGGGTCTGCACATAGCCGTGCTCTTTGGCGAACTCCACCGTCGCGTCCATGTATTTGCGGATACCGGGGAAGCGCTCGAAATAGCGGTCGATGAACCCCTGCGCGTCCTTGCGCGGAATGCGTAGGTTGCGCGCCAGGCCAAACCCGGAGATGCCGTAAATCACACCAAAGTTGATCGCCTTGGCCTGGCGCCGGATTTCCGGCGTCATCTCCTCCAGCGGCACCTCGAACATCTCCGAGGCGGTCAGCGCGTGAATATCGACGCCTTCCGCAAAGGCCTGTTTCAGCGCATCAATCCCGGCCATATGCGCGAGGATACGCAGCTCGATCTGGCTGTAGTCGAGCGACAGGAGCACATTGCCCTCTTCCGCCACAAAGGCCTCGCGGATGCGGCGGCCCTCGTCGGTGCGCACCGGGATGTTCTGCAGGTTCGGATCGGTCGAGGCCATGCGCCCAGTGCTCGCCCCGGTCTGGGCGTAGGACGTATGCACCCGGCCGGAATCCGCGTTGATGTGATCCTGCAGCGCATCCGTGTAGGTCGACTTCAGTTTGCTCAGCTGCCGCCAGTCAAGTACCCGCGCGGGCAGATCATGCTCGGTGGCCAGATCCTCCAGGATGTCCGCACCGGTGGCATAGGCGCCTGTTTTGCCTTTCTTGCCGCCGGGCAGGGACATTTCGTCAAACAGGATCTCCCCCAGCTGCTTGGGAGAGCCGACATTGAAGCTGCGGCCCGCCAGCTCGTGAATCTCCGCCTCCAGCCTGGCCATCTTCTGGGCAAAGGCATTGGACATGCGGCTCAGCGTATCGCGGTCCACCTTGATGCCGTTGCGCTCCATATCTGCCAGTACCGGCACCAGCGGCCGTTCCAGGGTCTCGTAAACCGTGGTCACCTGCTCCTGATGCAGCTGCTGTTTGAACTGCTGCCACAGGCGAAGGGTGATATCTGCGTCCTCGGCCGCATACGGCACTGCGTCGTCAATCGGCACCCGGTCAAAAGTGATCGCCGATTTACCCGACCCCAGCAGCGGTTTGATCGGGATCGGCGTGTGGTCCAGATAGCGTTCCGACAGCGTATCCATGCCATGCCCGTGCATGCCCGCATGCAGCGCATAAGACATCAGCATGGTGTCGTCGGCCGGCGCCACATCGACCCCGTAGCGGTGCAGGATCTTGGCATCGTACTTCATGTTCTGGCCGATCTTGAGGATCGCCGGATCCTCCAGAACCGGTTTCAGCATCGCCACGGCGTCTTCCAAGGGCATCTGCCCCTCGGACAGCCCCTCGCCGCCGAACAGATCATCGCCGCCGGCCTTATGCGCCAGGGGGATATAGCAGGCCTCGCCCGCCTCCACGCATAGGGAGATGCCGACCAGATCGACGACCATTTCATCCAGTCCGGTGGTTTCGGTATCCACTGCCACCCAGCCGCGCTGGCGGATGCGGTCGACCCAGACTTGCAGTGCCGCGGCGTCGCGGACGCATTCGTATTTCTCCTTGTCGAACGGCACGGCCTCCGGGGCTGCGGCTTCGGAAACGGCAGCAGGCGCCTCCGGGATCGCAGGCGCATCCAGCCCCAGCTGATCGGCCAGCCGCTTGGTCAGCGTGCGGAACTCCATGCTGCTCAGGAACTCCAGCAGCACCTCTGCATCCGGCTCCATCACCTCCAGATCGTCCAGGGTGAAATCCAGCGCCATGTTGCAGTCCAGCTGCACCAGCTTTTTCGACAACTCAATCTGATCGCGCTTCTCGATCAGGGTCTGGCGGCGCTTGGGCTGCTTGATCTCTTCGGCGCGGTCCAGGAGGCTTTCCAGATCACCGAACTCATTGATCAGCAGCGCCGCGGTCTTGATCCCGATCCCCGGCGCCCCCGGCACGTTATCAACCGAGTCGCCCGCCAGCGCCTGCACATCCACCACCCGGTCGGGACCGACGCCGAATTTCTCCACCACGCCGTCGCTGTCGATGCGCTTGTTCTTCATCGCGTCCAGCATCTCGACGCCGCCGCCGACCAGCTGCATCAGGTCCTTGTCCGAGGAGATGATGGTCACCCGCCCGCCGGCATCCCGCGCCTGATGCGCCAGGGTGGCGATGATGTCATCGGCCTCGAAGCCTTCGACTTCCTTGCAGGCGATGTTGAAAGCGCGGGTGGCCTCGCGGGTCAGCGGGAACTGCGGCACCAGATCCTCGGGCGCCGGCGGGCGGTTGGCCTTGTAGAGATCGTACATCTCGTTACGGAACGACTTGCCCGAATAGTCAAAGATTACTGCCACATGGGTCGGCGCATCCGGCCCCTTGTTGTCCTCCACCTGCTTGAACAGCATGTTGCAGAAGCCCGCCACCGCGCCGATCGGCAGCCCGTCGGATTTCCGCGTCAAGGGCGGCAGCGCGTGATAGGCGCGGAAGATGAAGGCCGAGCCGTCGATCAAATGCAGATGGCAGCCCTTGCCGAATTGTGTCCCGCTCATGTCCGCCGCGCTCCCTGGAAAATCCGTTCGTGTTCTGTTTCCCGGTTATCGGTGATCCGGTGCGGAAGGGCAATTGCAGTTTGACGGTGGAGCGGTTCAATGCGTGCTGGTTCAGGCGCGGCCACGTCCGCAGAAAACAATCACGTTGATGGAGGCAGCTTGCAGGAGGGCGGAACTTCATCTGAACCTACTTCACTAGCGATGTGAAGAATAAACCCAGTGTCTGTTTGCCAATGGAAAGCAATTCTAACGGGCAGGGTTCTGGAGAACTTGCTATCCAGCGTTCTCCTGTACGACCCGGATGGTTCTCGGCACCGGATGATTTCAGCATAGTTTCCAGACCGAATTTGCATGTCGGCCCAATTATCGAATTCTGAAATTGCCTTTACCACATCGGAGTTGTTGTCTTGGTCTTCCGCGATGATTGAAAGCCAACTAACGACGCAAAAATCAAGCTCTTGAGAAGTCCTTTTACCCCATTGGAGTATAACGTTGGCCTCCCGATCCACCCAATTGTTGCCGGGCGATTCTTTCTGAAACTCCAATTCGGGTGCATCCGGAAACGGATCGGAGCTGCCAGGTTCCGGTGGTCGATTTGCGGCAAGCCGGGCGACGCATTGGTCAAAAAATGCGTCAAACATAGGTTCGTAAGGCAGGTTTTCCTCGGAATACACGGGCTGAGACGCAAGGAGAGAAATCAGGGCAATAAATAGGATGCGCATTTGAATTCCAAGTTAGTGCCATATGGGGCGAGTTTTTTTTGCAGTTTTACCCGAAACGCGGAACACTCAAAACACCCCCATCGCCAGCCCCGCACCCAAGGCCAGCCCCAGCTCCCGGCAGGCCTCCAGCTGATCCTCCGGGATCACCTTCTCCGCCAGAATGGCCTCGGGCGTTTGCGCATTGGTGCAGAGGATCAGCGGCTCCTGCACCTGTTTCAATCGCCAGCCGGTGGCAATCCGCGCGCATTGCCGCGCCGCGTTCTCGCCGTCGGAGCCGGCGCAGACCATCTGCGCATAGGGCCGTCCGTTGAGCCGTCCCAGCACCGGATAATAGCAGCGGTCGAAAAATTCCTTCATCTGGCCGGACAGCGCCGCCAGGTTCTCCGGCGCACAGAAGATGTAGCCATCCGCCGCCAGCAGATCCTCCGGCCCGGCCCCTTCGGCCCGCTTCAAAACAGTGGAAATCTCGCCGCGTGCAGCCCCCGCCGCAGCCTCTGCCATCCGGTGGCTGCCGCCAGTGCGCGAGTGGTAGACGATCAGAAGCTGTGCCATGCGCGCCATCCGTTTTCTTCGGCCCTGCGGGACCATACCGGGCGCTGGCAAATTTCTTCAAAGAAATTTGGCCGGAAAATTCGAATTTTCCGGTTCCCAGCCGCTGCAGGCCTGGGCTTGGCTGCGTTGAATCACTCCGCCGCCTTGGCTGCTTCCTCATAGATATACTTGCAGTCGCAATAGGGGCATTCCACGAAACCCTCGGCCTCGGGGATCTGCAGATAGACCCGCGGATGCCCCAGCGCGCCCTCGCTGCCGTCGCAGGCCACCTTGCGGCTGTTCACGATCCTGGTTTCCGGCGCATCAGGGCTAGGGGCGGGGCTCATGGCTGGCAGTCCTTTCACTTTTCGGCTAGGCGCTTTTATGAGCCAAGGAAAAACCGGGGGCAAGAGCGGCGATGACAAGCGATGCAATCCAGATCAAAGCTTTGCGCAAAATCTATGGCGGTTACAAGGGCCAGCCGGAGAAACAAGCGCTCACAGGCGTCGACCTGACGGTGCCGCGCGGCTCTGTCTTCGGGCTGCTCGGCCCCAACGGCGCGGGCAAATCCACTCTGATCAATATCCTGGCGGGGCTGGTGCGCAAGACCTCCGGCAGCGTCTCGATCTGGGGCTTCGACCAGGACGCAAACCCGCGCCAGAGCCGCGCCGCCATCGGGGTTATGCCGCAGGAACTGAACCTCGACCCGTTCTTCACCCCGCGCGGCGCGCTGGAGGTGCAGGCTGGGCTTTACGGCGTGCCCAAGCACGAGCGCCACAGCGACGAGATCCTGCGGATGATCGGCCTCTCGGATAAGGCAGAGGCCTATGCCCGGACCCTGAGCGGCGGAATGCGGCGGCGTCTGCTGCTCGGTAAGGCGCTGGTCCACCGCCCTTCGGTTCTGGTGCTGGACGAACCCACCGCGGGCGTTGACATCGAACTGCGCCAGATGCTGTGGGAGAACATCCGCAAGCTCAATGCTCAAGGCATGACCATCATCCTCACCACCCATTACCTGGAAGAGGCCGAGGAAATGTGCGACGAGATCGCCATCATCAATCAGGGCGAGGTGGTGGCGCGGGATTCCAAGGCGAGCCTGCTAGGCCGCCTGGATGCCAAGACCATGGTGGTGCATCCGGCGGTGCCCGCCACGGTACTGCCGCAGGGCGAGGGTATCGACGCCAGCTTGCGCGAAGACGGCGCCGTGGTGCTGCGCTACCGCAGCCGCCTGACCTGCGCCGAGGACGTGCTGGCCGCGGTCCATGCCGCGGGCATCAGCATCCGCGATGTGAAGACCGAAGAGGCCGATCTGGAGGATGTCTTCCTGTCGCTGACGAAGGCGGGATAAGGGGGGCTGCTCTCAACCCTTGGACGAACCCGCACTCGCGGTATTGGCGCTTGCGGCGGGTGTTGCGCGCTGATGTGAGCCGCGTGAATTTTGCGAACTGACGAATCTGTCTGACGATTGGGGCCTTCTCAATTTGATGGCAGGAGGTTTCGATGTCAGATCAACATGTTCCGGCGCTGGGCCGGCGGTTTCTCGAAGATATGCGGATCAAGAGGCTGCAGAGCCGCAGACGGTGTATCTGCGGGCGCTGCGCGAGGTCACGCATCTGAAGGCCGGTGATGCCGGCAGCGGCCGCATGCTGATCCGGGTTGACCGGGGCCAGGGCCGAAAGGATCGCCACTTGATGCTGCCGCCGATCTTGCTGGATCTGCTGCGCGGCTATTACCGCGAAGCGCGCCCGGCCGGATGGTTGTTTCCGGGGCGCAGCCGGTCCGATCCCGGCGCGGCAATTCAACCAGGCGTTCGGAGCGGCCTGCGGCTTTGCCCGGATCAAGAAGAAGGTCCTGCCCCGCACTCTGCGGCACAGCTTTGCTATCCCTCTTCTGGAAGGCGGGAGCGGAATCAGGATGATTTATTACCCGGCAGCCGATACGCTGTATCGATGAGAGGGCACGTGCATCCGGTGGCGCTGATCCGGCATCTATTGACACCGCAGAACCCGGACGGCGGTGCAGAGGACCAGTCAGGGAATTTTGTATCCACTCTCTGGAGCAAACCCTCCGGCACCAGCCGGAACCGCTTTAGCGTGAAAGAATCCGGTTATGGCCTTACCTTGGAAAATGATACCGGCAAACACTGCGTTTTCTGCCACCGCTATCACATCGTGCGATCCGCCAAATACCGCTGCAAGGTGCCGCGCGGGGCGTTGCGCCTGCGGGTGCGCGACATTTGCCGCCAGGTCTGTACTGAGAGCCGCCAGGTCTGTACTGAGAACGGTGTCAGCCTCTTGCGCGGGGTGCTGTCGGGCGGCCACGTGCATATGTTCGTCCCGGTGCCGCCCAAGCTCGCCATTCCGGATCTGGTGCGCAAGATGAAGGGCCGCTCGTCTTACCGGGCGCAGCGGGAGTTTCCGGTGATCCGCAGACGCTACTGGGGCTGCCGGTTCCGGGCGCGCGGGTGTTTTTCAACCACCAACGGAGCGATCACTGAAGACATCGTACTTCAGTGCCTGGAAAACCATATCGCCGATCCTGCAGGCGCCAGCCGGTAGTCGTTCAGTATTTGGGCAAAGATGAAGGGGCGGGGAACTTAAGGGGTAAATCCAAGTACCTTGCCACCAATGCCCTCTATATCACCTCCCGAAAGGAAAGCGTGATAAAAACAGCAACACGGGTGCTAACCGGGCTGCGTTTGGAGACGCGGCTATTGAAGACTATGAAGGCGCTGGCGGAGATATCTGGATATTTCGGTGGCCGAACTGGTCGAAGGCATGGCGCTGCACGCTTTTGAGGGCAAGGCGCCGTTCTCGGACGAAACCCTTGGCAAGATCGAAGCGCTGCGCGCAGTCTACGGGCTGGACCTGACCGTCGCCGACAGCCACGGCCTGACGGAGGATCCGCAATGAGCGCACGTGCCGACTATGCCGTGATGGCAGCGGAACTGGCCGCGGGCGGCTATCAGGACACGGACGCCTCCCTGAATGGCAATGCCGATCTCCTGCAGCCGGGCGTGTTGGG
Source organism: Leisingera sp. F5 (assembly GCF_001593695.1). Taxonomy (NCBI): domain Bacteria; kingdom Pseudomonadati; phylum Pseudomonadota; class Alphaproteobacteria; order Rhodobacterales; family Roseobacteraceae; genus Leisingera; species Leisingera sp. F5. The sequence goes on from NZ_LUKH01000008.1 coordinate 146,151, forward strand.
CAGGTACTTCCCGGCGAAAACGCTGGCCAGCGATCTGGCACGGCGGGTGCCGGTTCTGGCGCCGCGGAACGCCAGCAGCGGCGCAGCGGCGCTTGAGTATTTCAGGAAAGATGAGGGGGCTTGCAGGAGACTAGCTGCCGCCAAGCGGCCCGATAACGCCAACTGTGGCAGGAATGCCGGTTCACCCCGGCGCGGCAAGGCGTTAGAAGGCTTGCGAACATTGCCCAACCTTGCCTAGCCCCGGAGCCGACCCATGACCGCACCCAAACCCGTTGTCCTGTGCATTCTTGACGGCTGGGGCAGTGGCGAGCCGGGCAAGGCAAACGCGCCCTATCTGGCGAACACCCCAACCTTCGATGCAATCCTGGCCAAGGGGCCGGCCGCCCGGCTGATCACCCATGGGCCGGATGTCGGTCTGCCGACCGGGCAGATGGGCAATTCCGAGGTCGGCCACACCAACATCGGCGCGGGCCGGGTGGTGGCGATGGATCTGGGGCAGATCGACCTGGCGATCGAGGATGGATCGTTCTTTGAAAACGAGGCCCTGCAAGCCTTTATCGCGCGGCTGAAGGAAACCGGCGGCGCGGCGCATTTGATGGGGCTGGTCTCGGACGGCGGCGTGCATGGGCATATCAGCCACATCCTGGCGGCAGTGAAGGCGGTGACGGATGCAGGCGTGCCGGTCTGGTTGCATGCCATCACCGACGGGCGCGACGTGGCGCCGAAATCGGCCTTCCGCCACTTCCGCCGGCTAGAGGAAAAACTGCCCGAAGACGCGCGGATTGCCACCGTGACCGGGCGATATTTTGCTATGGACCGCGACAACCGCTGGGGCCGGGTAAGCGAGGCCTATGACGCGATGATCCACGCCAAGGGCCGGCCGGGGATGAATGCCCACGGCGCGGTGGATCATGCTTATAACCAGTCGGAAACTGATGAATTCATCGCAGCCACTGTGCTGGCGGGATATGGCGGCGTGAAGGACGGGGACGGGTTCTTCTGCCTTAATTTCCGCGCCGACCGGGCACGGGAAATCCTGCGCGCCATCGGTGAACCTGGCTTTGCCGAATTCGACACCGGCATTCGCCCGGACCTGGCAGCCTTGCTGGGCATGGTGGAGTATTCCGACAGCCATAGCGATTACATGACTACGTGTTATCCCAAGGCGGCGATTGTGAACACGCTGGGCGCATGGGTGGCGAAGCAGGGCAAAAGCCAGTTCCGGCTGGCGGAGACCGAGAAGTACCCGCATGTGACGTTTTTCCTGAATGGCGGCAAGGAAGATCCGGAAGAAGGCGAAGACCGGTTCATGCCGAAGTCGCCGAATGTGGCGACGTATGACCTGCAGCCGGAGATGTCGGCGCCGGAGGTGACAGCGAAATTCGTCGAGGCAATTGAGGCGGACTATGACCTTATTGTCACCAATTACGCCAACCCGGACATGGTCGGCCATACCGGTGACTTGAAAGCGGCGATGCTGGCCTGCGAGGCAGTGGACCGCGGGTTGGCGCAGGTGGTTGAAGCCTTGGAGAAGGCGGGCGGCGCGATGATCGTCACCGCTGACCATGGCAATTGCGAGGTGATGGTGGATCCCGAAACCGGCGGTGCCCATACTGCGCATACGCTGAACCCGGTGCCGGTGGCGCTGGTCGGCGGGCCGGAGGGTGCGCGTTTGCGCGATGGCCGGCTGGCAGATCTGGCGCCGACCCTTCTGGAGCTGATGGGGCTGGAGAAGCCGGCGGAAATGACTGGAGAGAGTCTGCTGTCATGACTTTGCGTGCGGGCCTTTTGCTGCTGGCGCTGCTGGCCGCGCCGCTGCAATCGGCAGCGGATCCGGCAGGGGCCGCGCGCGAGGCGGCGGCGCAGCTGGAGGGGGTCTCGGTGCAACTGCAGGAGGCTGACAGCTCCCGCGACCGGGTGAAGGCGCTGACCGCAACCGTGCAGGCGTTCGAGGCCGGGCTGGCGGCGATGCGCGACGGCCTGCGCCGGGTGGCGCGGCGCGAGGCGCAGTTGAGCGCGCAGCTGGCCGCACGGCAAGAGGAGGTCTCGGGGCTGCTGGGGATTATACAGACCATTGAAACCTCGCCGCCGCCGGTGCTGATGGTGCATCCCTCCGGCCCTTTGGGCGCGGCGCGGTCGGCGATGATGCTGGCCGAGGTGACCCCGGCCCTGCACGCCAGGGCGCAGTCGCTGAAGGCGGATCTGGATGAGGTGCAGGGCCTGCGGCGGCTGCAGCAGAACGCGGCCAGAACGCTGGAAGAGGGGCTGGCGGGCGTGCAGTCCGCGCGGGTGCAGCTGTCGACCGCGATTGCCGACCGCACCACCCTGCCGCGCCGCTTTACCGCCGATCCGGTGCGCACCGCGATCCTGATTTCCTCGACCGAGACGCTGTCGGGCTTTGCCGACGGGCTGGCCGAGATTGCCGGTGGCAATATCGCTGAAACCAGCGCTGACATCAGCGATCTGCGCGGCACCCTGACGCTGCCGGTCGAAGGGCTGGTGTTGCGTGGATACGGCGAACGGGATGCGGCAGGCATTGCCCGCCCCGGTCTGTTGATTGCTGCCCGTCCGCGTGCCCTGGTCACCGCGCCGGCCGCTGCCACAATCCGCTACCGCGGGCCGCTCTTGGATCTGGGCAATGTGGTGATTCTGGAACCGCAGGCGGACACGCTGTTTGTGCTCTCCGGCCTGGCCGAAGTGTTCGGCGAGGCGGGCCAGGTGATTCCCGAGGGCACCCCGGTCGGCCTGATGAGCGGAGAAAACCCCAAGCCGGATGCAATTCTGTCACTAAGCGGTGAAGGGGGTGGAACTGACCGGACAGAAACGCTCTATATAGAAGTGAGAATGGACAACAGCCCGGTGGACCCGGAAACATGGTTCCGCACTGGAAAAGGTGGATGAAGGCTTGATGAAAAAATTTGCGATGGCCGCCATTGGCGGCACGCTGGCAGGGATCGTGGCAACAACCTATGTGGCGGGGCCCTTGCTGGCGCAGGAAGGCGCGCGCGAGGCCAATGTCTATGAGCAGCTGGACCTGTTCGGCGACATCTTCGAGCGTATCCGCGCGCAATATGTCGAGGAAGTCGATGAGAAAGAGCTGATCGAGGCGGCGATCGGCGGCATGCTGACCTCGCTGGATCCGCACTCGAGCTATCTGTCGCCGGATGACGCGGCCAGCATGCGGGTGCAGACCCGCGGCGAATTCGGCGGCCTGGGGATCGAAGTCACCCAGGAAGAGGGCTTTGTCAAAGTTGTCTCTCCCATCGACGGCACCCCGGCGGATGAGGCCGGCATGGAAGCCGGCGATTTCATCACCCATGTGGATGGCGAAAGCGTGCTGGGCCTGTCGCTGGATGATGCGGTCACCCTGATGCGTGGGCCGGTGGGGTCTGAAATCGTGATCACCGTGGTGCGCGAAGGCGAGAGCGAGCCGTTTGATGTGTCGATCATCCGCGACACCATCAAGCTGACAGCTGTGCGCGCCCGCACCGAGGGCGATACCGTGGTGATGCGGATCACCACCTTTAACGATCAGACCACGCCGAATCTTGAGGAAAATCTGAAAAAGCAGATCGAGGACGCCGGCGGCATCGACAACGTCAACGGCATCGTTCTGGACCTGCGCAACAACCCGGGCGGGCTGCTGACCCAGGCAATCAGGGTGGCGGACAGCTTCCTTGAGTCGGGTGAGATCGTCTCGACCCGCGGCCGCGACCCCGAGGATGGCGAGCGGTTCAACGCAACCCCGGGCGACCTGGCTGATGGCAAGCCGATTGTGGTGCTGATCAACGGCGGCTCGGCCTCGGCCTCGGAAATCGTGGCCGGTGCGCTGCAGGATCACCGCCGCGCCATCGTCATCGGCACCAAGTCGTTCGGCAAGGGATCGGTGCAGACCGTGATGCCGCTGAAGGGCGAGGGCGCGATGCGTCTGACCACTGCACGGTATTACACGCCGTCGGGCCGGTCGATCCAGGCGCTGGGCGTCTCCCCGGATATCGTGGTGGCGCAGCCTCGCCGCAGGGCCGCAGCCGAGGAGGAGAACGACTCGCCTGCCCGCCGGTCGCGCTCGGAGGCGGACCTGCGCGGCAGCCTGAACAACGACAGCCTGTCCGAGGATGAAATCCGCCAGATCGAGGAAGAGCGCGAAAAGGCCGAGAAAACCGCCGAACTGCGCGAAGAGGATTACCAGCTGGCCTATGCCATCGACATCCTGAAGGGGATGGTGGCATTGGGACCGAAGTAAGGCTTGGTCATATTGCAGCACCAAAGGGGCCGTCCGGTTGGGCGGCCTTTTTCATATCTGCAGTGCCGCCTGGAATTGGCGGCGGGCTCTGCCCGGCTCTTCCCTGTCCTGGCGTCAAAGTGAACATCAACGCCCGATCTTCGGCGCATTGGCGGGTGCGGCTGGTCTATGCTCGACCTATGATGATTGACCTGCCTGATTCCCAGACGCTGTACCAAGCGCTGATCACCCGTGATGATGCCTATGAGGGGCGCGCCTATGTCGGTGTGACCTCCACCGGCATCTTTTGCCGGCTGACCTGCCCAGCACGCAATCCGAAGTTCGAGAACTGTCAGTTCTATGCCTCTCCCGGCCAATGCATAGAAGCGGGGTTCCGGGCCTGCAAGCGCTGCAAGCCGCTGGCGGCGGCTGCCGGGGATGATCCGGTGGTGCAGGGCCTGCTGGCGCGGCTGGAAGAACGCCCCGCCTATCGTTGGGGCGAGGACGATCTGGTGCGGCTGGGGCTGGATGCGTCCACCGTGCGGCGGGCGTTCAAGCGGCATTTCGGCATGACCTTCCTGGAGATGGCCCGCCAGCGCCGCCTGCGCGAAGGCTTCACCACGCTGAAGGCGGGCGAGCCGGTGATTGCGGCACAGATTGATGCGGGTTTCGGGTCCGCAAGCGCATTCCGCGCCGCCTTTGCCAAACTGGTCGGGATTGCGCCCGGGGCGTTCCGCAAGGACGCGCTGCTGCTGGCCGACTGGATCGACACGCCGCTTGGCGCGATGATTGCGATCAGCTGCCAGCACCAGCTGCATTTGCTGGAATTTGCCGACCGTAAGGCGCTGCCGCGCGAGGTGGCGAAGCTGCAAAAGGCACAGCCCGGCGGCCTGGGCTTTGGCCGTCTGCCCCCGACGGAACAGATTGCCGAAGAGCTGCGCCGGTTCTTTACCGGTGAAGGAGCTGATTTTCAAACTCCGCTGGCCCTGCATGGCACCGGATTCGAACGCGAGGTCTGGCGCTATCTGTTGACCATTCCGGCGGGCGAAACCCGCAGTTATTCGCAGATCGCGCGCGAACTGGGCCGGGCTTCGGCCACCCGCGCGGTGGCGAGGGCCAATGGTTCCAACCAGCTGGCGCTGGTGGTGCCATGCCACCGGGTGCTTGCCGCCGATGGGTCGCTGACCGGCTATGGCGGCGGTTTGTGGCGTAAGCAGCGGCTGATCGAGATAGAAACAAGTTACAAACAGAGGATTTCTGCATGACATATTCCGACCGCGCACGCGCCTTTGCGGCGCTGCACCAGCCGGGTAACCTGTTGATTTTATACAATATATGGGACGCGGGCAGCGCCAGGGCGATTGCCGGTGCAGGGGCAGCGGCCTTGGCAACCGGCAGTTTCCCGGTGGCGGCAGCGCAGGGGTTCCCGGACGGCGAACAGATGCCACTGGAGTTTGTTCTGGGCAATGCAGAGCGCATCGTTGCGGCGACGGAGCTGCCGGTGACGATTGATTTCGAGGGCGGCTATGCGCGCGAACCCGAACAGCTGACCGCCAATGTGAAACGGCTGGCCGAAACCGGCGCCGTGGGGCTGAACTTTGAGGACCAGGTGGTTGGGACGGCGGGGTTCTACAGCATTGAAGAGCAGGCCCGGAGGGTTGCCGCGGTGCGGGCGGCCAATGCGGATATTTTCGTCAATGCGCGCACAGATTTGTTTCTGAAGGAAAAAGATGCGTCGAAACACGCGGGCCTGATGGCGGAGGCGCTGGAGCGCGGCGCGGCTTATGCCGAGGCCGGCGGCAATGGGTATTTCATCCCGGGCCTGACCGATCCGGATCTGATTGCGCAAGTCTGCGAGGGCTGCAGCCTGCCGGTCAACACGATGATGCGCGGCATCACGCTGGAGACCGCGCGGCAGGCCGGGGTGGCGCGCTGCAGCTATGGCCCGATCCCGCACGCCAAGCTGATGCAGGTGCTGGCGGAGCATTTCCAAACGCTGGAGTAAACGCTGCTCAGGTGGTTTCCAGGCAGTGGCGGCGGAAGGCGCGTTTCAGCATGTCGAGTTCTGCGCGCAGCAGTTCCACTTCGGCGCGCAGATCGTCCGCCACGGCCTCCCCGGCGATCAGGGTGAAATCACCCAGCCGGGTGCTGTCGGCAGCATCGAAAATCACGAAGGTCTGCACCCCGTCAGCCAGCGCCTCGGCCGGGACGGGAACCGATACCAGCCATTCGCCGCCGGCCTGGCCTTCCTCCAGTTTTGCATCAGCCACTGGCTGATCCTGGAACATCACGGAAATCTCGGGCCGCGCTCCGCTGGCGGAGGCGTTGCTGATCCGGCCCTCCCAGATGCCGTTGCGGAAGCGGATTTTGGTCAGTGACAGGTCGCTCATGGCTCAGGTTCCTCAGATCGCCGCGCGGCGGTGGCGCGAGAAGGTCAGATCGCGCAGGATCACCTGGTTCATATCAGGCGCTTCAAAAATCAGATCAAGCCAGATCTTTTCGATCCGCTTTTCGTTCAGCTTGGAATAGGCGAGGTCGAACTCCACCACGATGTTCTTCTCGTCCTGCGGCAGCTCGCGCACGATCTGTTCGGTATTGGGGCCGTGCTGGATGTTGAGCCGGGCGAAGATCTCAATCGGTTTTTCGGATTCGATAATGCTGTCGATCCGCAGCAGATGCTGCCGGGTCATGCCATTGGCAGCGGCAGGCGGCAGGTCGATCACCAGCGACAGGAACGAGCCGTCGAATTGGAACACATCCATGCGCAGGCCGAAGGGGGCGAGGTCCTCTTCGCGGGTATTGCGCAGCTGGCGCAGGGTCAGCTCGGAGAAGGCGCAATCGTGAAACAGCTGCGCCTCATCGCCGAGCCGCGCTTTGGTGGGGACGGAAGACAGCCCGCATTCGGGCAGCGGCCCGCGCCACAGCTCCGGGCGCCAGGACCAGTCGGTGCCATGCGGACGGGGAAAGAAGGAGGAGCCGATCTGCGGCAACGCCAGGCGGCCGTCGGCGGTGTGGATCAGCCGGTCCAGATGGGTGCGCAGCTGGCGGGCCTGATTGCGCTGGCGGCGCAGTTCAGACAGCGGCGCGCGGGACGACTCCTCTGCCGCAGCGCGCCAGCGGCGCAGGCTGCGCAGGTGCATCAGCCGGTCCATGATCCTGCCCATCGTGCTCTCTCTTGCCTGTTGCGCCGTGTTGCGGGGTCCGGCCCGCGCGACAATGCGGCGGGCGCTGGCGCCAGTGTAACCTCTGGCGGCTATTGAAATAAACCGGCAATCCGCTGGCCAAGCCCGCGTTTTTTGCGCGGCGCTGGCGCCCCGCCGCTTTCCGGGGCACCGGTTGCAGCTGTTACGGGCCGCGCCAGGGGACGCAGGGACTGGCGGGGGCCTTTGGGCAGCACCGCGCCGGCTTCCTCAAGATCCGGCAGGGTGGAGGCTTCAAGCGAGCGGTGGGTCACTTCGTTCAGAAGCGCTGCCCCCTGACGGCCCAGGGCACGGCTGCCCTCCGGCGCGTAAAGCGCCAGGGCGACCAGATGCCGGTCGAGCACAAAGGCGCCGCGCCAGTGAACCGGGCTGGCCCCTTCGGCGACGGCTTCGGGGAACTCCAGGCGGACCAGCGGCAGCAGCTGGTCCTCGCGGGTTTCCAGCAGCGTGGCACCGGGGAACATGGCCAGGATATCAGCCGCTTGCGGGGCCGCGGCGCCCTGTTGCGCCGGCCCGATCGAGGCGGTCAGCACGGCCGCATTGCGGGAGCCGAACCAGCGGTTCCGGTCCAGCCGGCTGCAATGGGCAATCAAGGCAAAGCCGCCGCTGTCATCCGCCGTGCTGCTGCGCCGGTCAAAGCAATAGGTTTCGGGGGCGGCCAGCAGCACCCCGCCGCCGGCAAAGGACATGACCTGGCCGCTGAGGCGCGGCGTCTGGCTGGTGCCGCGGGCGGCAAAGGACAGGCTGGTGGGAGCGGGGCTGCATCCCGCCAGGGCCAGGCCGGCCAGCGCGGTTGCGGCTGCAACCCTGCGCAGTCTTGGCGTCTTTCCGCCGGCGGACGGAAAAGACACAGGTTTCCCGTTGCTTATTATGGTCACTGCTATCCCTGCCGGTCTTGTTTTTTGACAATTTTATTACGGGCAGGGCTGCTGCGCGGCAAGTGTGAACCGCGCGCCGGGCTGTCTGCCTTGCCATGGCGTTGCAGCAATGCATAACGTTGGCGCAATTTGTCGCCATTCCAGCCGGAGGATACATGCAGCACAGGCGCAGAGACGGGTACAGCGACGGGCACAGTTACAGGGCGCATGAGGCCTTGGTGCGCTTTGCCCGGCTGCAGCCCGCACTGTGGCGGCTGCTTTTGGGGCTGGTGCTGGTGGCGGCGGTCAGCTTTGCGATGACAGCGGCGTTGCAGGTGACGGTGGCAGGCCTGTTCCCCGGCGCCTGGCTGCAAGGGCTGGCCGACGGCAGCACGCCCGGTGCTATGCTGGTGCTGCTGGGCAGCTTTGCCTTTCTGTCGCTGGGCGTGGCCATGGCGGCGCGGCTGTTTCACCAGCGCGGGTTCGCCACCGTCACCGGGCATCTGAGGCCGCTGATCTGGCAGTTCGCGAGGGTGAGCCTGTATCTGATGGGGCTGAGCGTGCTGATCATGCTGCTGCCGCCCTACAGCATGGGGCCGGCGATGACCCCGAACCTGCCGGTCTGGACCTGGCTGGGCATCCTGCCTTTGTCCATTGCTGCGGTGCTGGTGCAGACCTCCTCGGAGGAGATCCTGTTTCGCGGCTATATCCAGCAGGCACTGGCGGCGCGGTTCCGCAGCCCGGCTGTGTGGCTGCTAGGGCCATCGGCGCTGTTTGCGCTGGGGCATTATCTGCCGGCTGAGGCCGGAGAGAATGCGCTGCTGATCACCGTCTGGGCCGGGCTGTTCGGGGTGCTGATGGCGGATCTGACGGCGCGGGCCGGCACTCTGGGGCCGGCGATGGCAGTGCATTTCTTCAACAACGTCACTGCGCTGTTGCTGTTTGCCTCGCCGACCAGCCTGAACGGGCTGGCGCTGTATCTGATCCCGTTCGAGATGGCGGACGTGCAGGCGCTGCGGCCGTGGATGGCTGTGGACTTTGCGCTGATGCTGGTCAGCTGGCTGACAGCGCGGCTTGCCATACGCCGCTGATTGCAATTGCGGCCAAGGCGTCTTATTTGGGGGGCAAACCGCGCCCCCGGAGAGGCAAGCAATATGAACTGGATCACCAACTACGTCCGGCCCAAGATCAACTCGATCTTTTCGCGCCGCGAAGTGCCCGAGAACCTTTGGCAGAAATGCGATGAATGCGGCACCATGCTGTTTCACCGCGAGCTGAGCGACAATCAGAACGTCTGCACCAGCTGCGGCCACCATATGCATATCACCCCGCGCGACCGGTTCACCGCGCTGTTCGACGGCGGTGTTTTCACCGAGGTCGCGGTGCCGGAACCGCTGGCGGATCCCTTGAAGTTCAAGGACCAGAAGAAATACCCCGACCGGATCAAGGCGGCGCAGAAGAAGACCGGTGAAAAAGACGCGATGCTGGTGGCTGCGGGCGATATCGGCCGCACGCCCATTATCGCCGCCGCGCAGGACTTTTCCTACATGGGCGGTTCGATGGGCATGTATGTCGGCAACGCCATCATTGCCGCGGCTGAAGAAGCGGTGAAGCTGGGCCGCCCGCTGGTGCTGTTCTCTGCCGCAGGCGGCGCGCGGATGCAGGAAGGCATCCTGTCGCTGATGCAGATGCCGCGCACCACCGTGGCGGTGCAGATGCTGAAAGAGGCGGGTCTGCCCTATATCGTGGTTCTGACCCATCCGACCACCGGCGGGGTGACCGCGTCTTATGCGATGCTGGGCGACGTGCATATTTCCGAGCCCAACGCGCTCATCTGCTTTGCCGGCCCGCGGGTGATTGAGCAGACCATCCGCGAGAAGCTGCCCGAGGGCTTCCAGCGCGCCGAGTATCTGCTGGACCACGGCATGCTGGACCGGGTGACGCCGCGCACCGAAATGCGCGGCGAGCTGATCACCATTATCCGGATGCTGATGGATCTGCCGCCGCAGGTGGTGGGCGACCTGCCCTCGCCGGAAGACGAAGAACCCGCCAAGGCCGCAAATGCGCCAACCGAGGCCGCAGTCAGCGAAGAAGCTGCCGAATAATCCGGCCTATATTGAATCGCCCGGCTGCAAGGCCTGGCCGCGCCCGTCCTTATCAGGGCGGGCGCTGTTTTTTCCACGCAAGACTATCCGATCTGACAGGACCAGGCCGATGACCCAGACCTCCGACGCGATCCTCGCCCGCATGATGGCGCTGCACCCCAAGATCATCGATCTGACGCTGGACCGGGTCTGGCGACTGCTGGCGGCCCTGGACAACCCGCAGGACAAGCTGCCGCCGGTGATCCATCTGGCGGGCACCAACGGCAAGGGCTCGACCCAGGCGATGATCCGCGCCGGCCTTGAGGGCATGGGCAAGAGCGTTCATGCCTATACCTCGCCGCATCTGGCGCGTTTCCATGAACGGATCCGGCTGGCGGGCGAGCTGATCTCCGAGGCGTATCTGACTGAAGTTCTCGACGAGTGCTACGGCGCGAACGGCGGCGAAAACATCACCTATTTTGAGATCACCACGGTGGCGGGCCTGTTGGCCTTTGCCCGCACCCCAGCGGATTATACGCTGCTGGAGGTGGGCCTGGGCGGGCGGCTGGATGCGACCAATGTGATCGATAAGCCCGCCATCAGCGTGATCACTCCGATCTCCATCGATCACGAGCAGTTCCTGGGCGACACGCTGACCAAGATCGCCACCGAGAAGGCCGGTATCATCAAGCGCGGCGTGCCGGTTGTGGTCGGCCCGCAGCCTGACGAGGCGATGGAGGTGATTGAAGCCACCGCCGCCCGTCTGGGCGCGCCGCTGATTGCCTATGGCCAGCACTGGCATGTTTCCGAGGAACACGGCCGGCTGGTGTTCCAGGACGAAACCGGCCTGCTGGATCTGCCGCTGCCCGCATTGCTGGGCGCGCATCAGATCCAGAACGCCGGTGCCGCACTGGCCGCTCTGCGCCATCTGGACGCCGATGAGGCGGCCTGCGAGGCGGCGATGAAAAACGCCGAATGGCCTGCGCGGATGCAACGGCTCAAGACCGGACCGCTGATCGAGGCCGCGCCGGAGGCAGAGCTGTGGCTGGACGGGGGCCACAACGCGGCGGCCGGTATTGCGCTGGCGGATGTGTTGGTAAAACTGCCGGAGCGCCCCACGCACCTTATTTGCGGCATGCTGAACACTAAGGACGTGAGCGGCTACATGGCTCCCCTGGCACCGCATGTCGCAAGTCTGACCGCAATCTCGATCCCGGATGAGATCAACACGCTGAGCGCTGAAGACACCGAGGCTGCGGCCAAGTCGGTCGGTATCGAAGCAGGTACAGCGGACAGCACCATGGCGGCTTTGAAAACAATCACCGCCGAAGACCCGCAGGCTCGCGTGCTGATCTGCGGTTCGCTCTACCTGGCGGGGCATATCCTGCGCAAAAACGGCTGAGGTTTGCGCCCGTGGCGGGGGAGGTTCTCCCGCCCGGCTTCGATCCGACGATCTCAACCCGTTGGGCCGGGCGCCGCTGGCGCGGCGCGCTGCTTCTTTCTGGTCTTAAATACCTCGGGGGTGAGGCCGCAAGGCCGAGGGGGCAGCGCCCCCTTGCTGCGGCCAGCCGTTAGTCCAGAACGTAGTCCACCGGCTCCAGCTTGGGCGGCACCTCGCGGCCCAAGGCATTGCAGACCGAGATTTCCATCACCCGGCACATGGCGCTGAGTGGCACCGAATTGGCCTGTTTGCGGAACGGGTGTTCCAGCTCATGCGTGACCTCGGCCAGGCCGAAGAAGACATAAGCCACCACCGCCGCCACCAGCGGTTCGAACCAGCCCGCGCTGTCCAAAAGGGCAAAGGGCAGGAGCAGGCAGTAAAGATAGGTGGTGCGCCAGACCAGCAGCGAATAGACAAAGGGCAAGGGCGTGCTGAGAAGCCGTTCGTTGCCGGCTTGCGCGGTCGGGAAAGCAGCCAGCCGTTCGGCCAGCGTGCGCTGACCGAAGCCGTCGATGCGGCCCTCCTCGGCCATCTGGCGCAGGCGGGTGGCGATGTCGCGCAAGGCGGCGTTGGGGCTGTTTTCCGTCTTCATCAGCTGATCTGCGTCTTCGGGCCCGACCCAGCGGCGGACGGTATCGGCCACCTCATCGCCGCGCAGCTGGGCGCGGTGCAGGTGGTGAAAGGCCAGAATGCGGGTCAGGATGTAATCTTCGTCCGGGCCACGTCCTGCAAAGATCCGCAGCTCCTGCGCCAGGCTGCGCACGTCTGAGACCATGCGGCCCCAGATCTTGCGCGCCTCCCACCAGCGGTCATAGGCAGCGTTGTTGCGGAAGCTGAGGAACAGCGACAGCGACAGGCCGAAGACCCCCATCGCGCCGATCGAGATCTGCGGCATCGCAAGAACATAGCGGTCCAGCACCAGCACCAGCAGCGCCCAAAGCGCGGCGCCGATGATATTGGGCAGGATGCGCGGCACCACCGATCCGTTCAGGATCAGGAAAATCTCGCGCCGCCGGGGCGTGCCGCGAACGATCATGGGGTCTCGGCTCCCCAGTCTTTGGCCTGCATCTCCCGCAGGCGGGAGGCGGTGCGTTCGAACTCAAACGTGCCCTCGCCCTCGACATAGAGCATTTCAGGCTGCGCCGCAGCGGAGCAGATCAGCCGCACTTTGGCCTCGTATAGGGCATCTATCAGGGTCACAAAGCGCCGCGCCTCGTTAAAGTTGTTGCGGGAAAGGCGGGGGATGTCTTCCAGCACCAGCACCTTGACCTCTTCGGCGATGGCGAGGTAGTCGCCGGGGCCCAGCATCTTGCCGCAGAGATCATAGAACGTGGCGCGCGCCACGCCGTTGCGGAAGGCGGGCAGGGTGACTTCGCGACCCTTAACCTCCAGCGTCAGGGGCTGCGCCGGGCCGCCGGACAGATCGGTCCAGATCGCGCGGATCTGCGCGCGGGCTTCGGCATCGACGGGGGCAAAATAGACCTGGGCGCCGGTCAGACGGTGCTGGCGGTAATCGGTCGGGCTGACCATCTCATGCACGTTCATCTGTGCCTTGATGAGATCAATGAAGGGCAGGAACAGCTGCCGGTTCAGCCCGTTCTTGTACAGATCATCCGGCACCCGGTTGGAGGTGGTGATCACGCAGACCCCTGCGGCAAACAGCGCCTCGAACAAACGTCCCACGATCATGGCGTCAGTGATGTCGGTGATCTGCATCTCGTCAAAGGCCAGCAGGCGCACCGAGTCTGCAACCGCCTTGGCCACCGGGGCCAGCGCGTCTTCCACCCCGCTCTGGCGGGCTTCGTGCAGCTGGGTGTGGATTTCCTGCATGAAGGCGTGGAAATGCACCCGGCGGGCGGGGATATCTTCCAGGCTGTCGACAAAGAGATCCATCAGCATCGACTTGCCGCGGCCCACCCCGCCCCAGAGGTAAAGCCCTTTGACCGCTTCATGTTCCGCCTTGCGGAAGAAGCCGCGTTTCACCGGCGGCGCTGTCAGCCCTTTGGCGATGCGGTCGAAATGGGGAAGCACGGCCTCCTGGGCCGGGTCGGGCTGCAATTCGCCCGCGTCGATCTTCTGCCGGTACAGCGTGGTCAGATGGGTCATGGGAAAGGGATAGCGCGGGGCGCGGGGGATGGGAAGCACCGCAAAGACTAATCGTGCGGGGATGGATGGCGGCCGGGAAGTGCTGGCCTCACATCAAAATTTCTTAATGGTGTGCCCAAAATTCCTGATTTGACGGCCGCCGCAATATCCTTGAGGGTTTTCCGGCTTGTCAGGAGAGACGCCATGGACCGGCCCGCGCCGTTGTTTACCCCCGTTCTGATCGTCGGCTGCATCATCATCATGGTGAGCTTTGCGGTGCGTGCTTCGTTCGGGGTGTTCCAGATCCCGATTGCCGAGGAATTCGGCTGGCTGCGCTCGGAGTTCTCGCTGGCGATTGCGATTCAGAACCTGGCCTGGGGCATCGGGCAGCCGATCTTTGGCGCCATTGCCGAGAAGATCGGCGACCGCAAGGCGATCATCATGGGGGCGATTGTCTATGCCGCCGGGCTGGTGCTGAGTGCCGGGTCGACGACGCCGTTTGAAATGCAGGCCTATGAATGGCTGGTAGGGTTTGGCATTGCGGGCACCGGTTTCGGCGTGGTGCTGGCCGTGGTCGGGCGGGCGAGTTCCGATGAAAACCGGTCGATGTCGCTGGCGGTTGTCACCGCTGCGGGCTCTGCCGGGCAGATTTTCGGCGCGCCGGCGGCGGAGTGGCTGCTGAGCTTCCTGCCCTGGCAGACGATCTTTCTGATTTTTGCCGGTGTGGTGCTGGCGCTGATTGCCACGCTGCCGCTGATGCGCGCGCCGGAGGCGGCCGGCAAGGCGGAGCTGGAAGAGAGCATGGGGGCGATCCTGATCAAGGCCTTCAAGGATCCGTTCTATACGCTGATCTTTCTCGGCTTTTTCAGCTGTGGCTATCAGTTGGCTTTTGTCACCGCGCACTTCCCGGCGTTCGTGACCGAGATGTGCGGGCCGATCCTGCCGGGCGGGACGCTCTATTCCATTGGCATCACCTCAACCTCGGCGCTGGGGGCGGTGGCGATCTCGCTGATCGGGGCGGCCAATGTGGGCGGCACGCTGCTGGCGGGGTATCTGGGCAAGCGGTACTCCAAAAAATACCTGCTGGCGGCGATTTATACCGGGCGGACCATTGCGGCGGCGGCTTTCATTATCTTTCCTATCACGCCGCTGAGCGTGATCATTTTCTCGGTTGCTATGGGGTCCTTGTGGCTGGCGACGGTGCCGCTGACGTCAGGGCTGGTCGCGCATATCTACGGGCTTCGCTATATGGGCACGCTCTATGGCATTGTGTTTTTCAGCCATCAGCTGGGCAGCTTCCTGGGCGTCTGGCTGGGCGGGCGGATGTATGACGCCTATGGCGATTACACCTTTGTCTGGTGGATCGGCGTTGGTGTCGGAGCGTTCAGTGCGATTGTGCATCTGCCCGTTAAGGAGCGCCCGCTGCGGGCTGCGGCGGTGGCGGCGTAACGCTGGCGGTTTGTTTGCAGAATGCACCGGACCGGGGCGCTGCCCGCCGCCATTGGGCTTGAACCAATGGCGCACCAATAGGCAGCCCCCGGAGTATTTCTGCAAAGAAGAAGCGGCAGGGGCCAGTCCGCGGGTGTTACATTAAACCGCGGCGGTGGTTTTCGGCGATGATCTGCAGCACTTCGTCCGTATGGGTGTAAGGCAGGCCGTGGCCTGCGCCTGCGATTTCCTCCTGCCGGACGGAGCGGGCGCGTTCGGCCAGGCGGCCGGCGGAGTTTGGCGGGATCACCGCGTCGTTCTGGCCCCAGATCGCCAGGGCCGGCACGCCCTTGCTGTGCAGGCTGTGCAGTTCTTTGGTGAAATCTTCGTTCAGGATGCCGCGCAGGGATGTAAGCACCGCGGGAATGAAGCCTTTATAGCCCAACTCGCGCTGCTGCAGATCGGCAATGCCCGGCACCGAGGACGGCAGGGTGCGCTCGGCCTCGGTGCCGCGGATGTGCAGGGCCGGATAGAGTGCGTGCATCAGCCAATCGCCAAGCATCGGGATTTGGCGGATCATCCGGGTGAGGCGGCCGGGGCTGCTGCCGAAACCGGCAGGGGCCAGCAGGATCAGTTCGCGCAGGCGGGTTGGGTGGGCGGCGGCAAAGGCGGTGGCGATGGCGCCGCCCATCGAATAGCCGATCAGGGTGAAATCGTCGCCGGCCTCCTGATCCTGCAGCAGCTCCTCAAGCTGGGTGGTGAAGAAGCTGCTGTCTTGCAACCCTTCAGGCCGGTCGGAATAGCCGCGGCCGTAAAGATCATAGTTCAGCACCCGGTAGCCCATGGCGGCCAGGCCCTGGGCCATCCCGTCCCAGACAAATGATGGTGTTGTGAGGCCGTGCACGCAGACCGCAACCGGCCCGCGCAGAGGACCGGACCAGCGGTAGTGGGTCAGCCCGCCGGAGAGCTGTGCGAAGTCGCCAGGGGCGGCCTGCCGGGCCTTGGCGTTCATGGGTTTGCGCAGGCGTTCGCGAAGGAAAGGCGCTGCGGCGATCAGCAAAACAACAAAAACCAGCAGCCAGATCATGCCTTGGCCTTCCATTTCTGCAGGATGTGGTGGCTGGTCATCAGATCCAGATGGGCGCCGCCGCCGTTTTTGAACAGGGTGATCTGCGCCGGGTCATAGGCCGGAAACCGGTCAAGGTTGTAGAAATCGGCCAGCACATCGCTGCGCTGGATGGTGCCTGTGGTCAGCGGGATCTTGAATTCACCGATGTGGTCCAGCGTGGTATCAAAACTGTCGCAGTAGATCTTTGCGCGCCTCAGGGCCGCGTCATCGGCCTCGCGCATGTCGGGGCGGTAGGCGCCGATCAGGTTGAGGTGCTGGCCGGGGCGGAGCCAGCCTCCGTGGATCACCGGGTCAGAGGACATGGTGCAGGTGACGATGATGTCGGCGGCGCGCACTGCGGGTTCCAGATCCGGCGCAGGGAGGGTGCCGGGGTATTGGGCGCAGAGGTCTTCGGCCTTGGATCCGGTGCGGTTCCAGACCCGGATCTGCGCCTGCGGGAAACCGGCGCTGAAGGCCTCGATCAGGGAGCCGCCGACGGTGCCGGCGCCGACGATCAGCACCTCTTGCGCATCGGGGTCGGCCAGCCGCAGGGCGCCGAGCAGGCTGTCGCCGGCGGTCTTCCACTTGGTCACCAGGTGAAAATCGACGAGGGCTTCAAGGGTGCCGTCCGCGTCCGAGTAAAGGCAGACCGAGCCGTTGATCATCGGCTTGCCTGCATCGGGGTTGCGCGGGAAGATGTTGGCTGTCTTCACCGCCAGACCCATGCCGTCAATCCAGGCAGAACGGCTGAGCAGCGTGTCTGGATCGCGGTAGAGGAAAGTATCGCCGATCTCTGCCTTGGGCAAATCGTGGCTGGCGGCCAGCGCGTCCGTGAAGCTGACCCAGTCCAGCAGCGCCTCGCCCTCGTCAAACCCGATGATTGGGATACTCATGTGCCTGTCTTCCTTCTTCGTGTGCCGTCTCAGGCGGCCTCTTGTTCTGTCAGCAGCCCGGCCTGCACCAGCCGCGCCGCAAAGGGGGCGGGGGCGGTGAACATATGGGTCTGCCAGCCGCGCGCATTGGCGGCCTCGATGTTTTCGGGGCGGTCGTCGGTGAACAGCAGCCTGTCCGGCGCCACCCCGGTTTCGCGTTCGAGAATGGCATAGATTTCCGGCTCTGGCTTGATGCATTTCAGATGCGCGGAGACAAATGTGCGGTCAAAGCCACGCAGGAAGGGGTAGGTTCCGCAGGCCAGTTCAAATGTCTCCGCACCGAAGTTGCTGAGGGCAAAGACCGGGATGTGTTTGGTCTGCAGGGCCTGCATCAGGCGAACGGTGCGGGGGATGGCGCGCGGCACCATCTGCAGCCAGCAGTCGTGCCACCAGCGGATTTCTTCGGCCCAATCCGGGTGCTGCTCTGCCAGAGCATAGACGCTGCCGCGGAAGAGATAGCCGCGGTCGACGTTCAGGTTCATCTCGTGCAGCGGCACCTGTTCGAACAGCTGGCGGCGACGCTCCGCGCCGATGCGGCTGTCATAGAAGCGTTCCGGCTCCCACTCGATCAGCACGCGGCCAATGTCGAAGACGATGGCATCAATGGGCATCGGGGTCATCCTTCTGCACGCGGGCGGGGCCGCGGGGCGGGGCGGTTGCGGCGGGTTTCGCGCCAGACGGAGACCAGGCCTGAGGCAATGATCAAGCCGCTGCCGAGCCAGACCGGCAGGTCGGGCCATTCGTTGAAGATCAGCACGCCCCAAAGCACCGACATCGGCATGGCGATGTACTCGAACGGTGCCGCCAGCGCTGCCTCGTTCATGCGGTAGGCTTGGCTGACAAGATAGCCGCCCGCAGAGCCTGCAATGCCGACGCCGATCAGATAGGGCCAGTCTTCCGGTGCGGGCCAGATCCAGGCGCGAAGGATGAAGTCCAGGGCCGGGCTGCTGCCGGTGGCAAAGCGGCCGTCGCCAAAGATCAGCCCAGCCAGCGCGCTGAGGATCAGGAAGCCCAGCATCGGGTATAAGGCCAGCGTCGCGCCTGCCTCTGTCCCGCCGGCGCGGCGGGTCAGCACATGCAGGGTGGCATAGCCGCATGCGCCGAGGAACGGCAGGATCGCAGCGGGCTGGAAGCTGTCTGCGCCGGGCCGCATGATGATAAGCACACCTAGGAAACCGGCAATCACCGCGCCCCAGCGCCAAGGGCCGGGGCGTTCACCCAGGAACAGTGCCGACAGGATGGTGACGATCAAAGGCGTTGCAAAGGCGATCGCCACAGCTTCGGCCAGCGGCAGCAGGGTGAGGCCGGTGAAGAAGCAGATATTGGCAAAGAACACCACAAAGCAGCGCATGAGGTGCAGTTTCGGCTGATGGGTGCGCAACAGGTGATAGCCGCCTTCCAGCGGCACGATGATCGCCAGCATGACCGTAACTGCGATGACCGAACGGAACAGCACCATTTCATACAGCGGGTAGTCACCCGACAGGAACTTGAAGATCATGTCGATGACCGAGAAGGCGATGCCCGCGCCGGCGGCGGCAAACAGGCCGGGGACGCTGACTTTCATCTCTGCGCTCATGCTGTTTCCCTCCCGTCTCCTGCTCTTGATCAGTGGCGGATTTGATGTAGCCGGGCAATGGGCGGGGGCGGAAAAATGCAATTTTTCCGGGCAAAATTCCGGGGCGGAATTTTGGGGTGCTGAACATGGGGCTTCGGGGCCGGGGAGAGGCCGGATTTCTTGCTGAGAAGCGGTTCAGGGGCAGGTCTGCCCTGAACGCGCCTGTCTGAGTGTTTGACGGCCTGCTCCCGCGTCAAGGCCAAGCTGTGCTGCGCACGGTCCGCTGAAGCGGAGCCTGGACCCGGGAGCAGGCCTGTTGGGGCGCATATCTACGCTTGCGAATTGAGGGATCACGCAATGTCATTGGGCAAGGCGGGCAGCGGCGCCTAGGTTTGGCCGTGAACCAGCACATGAGGCGGCCATGATCACCTGTTACATCACTTATGAAATTCACCCCGATAAGGCCGAGGCCTTTGAGATCTACGGCAAGGCCTGGATTCCGCTGGTGGAGCGGTTCGGCGGCACCCATCACGGTTATTTCCTGCCGCATGAAAGCGCCAATGATCTGGCGGTGGCGCTGTTTTCTTTCCCGTCGCTGGCGGCCTATGAGGCGTATCGCGCAAAGAGCTTTGAGGATGCCGATTGCCAGGCGGCGTTCCGCTTCGCCCGGGAAAACGACATTGTCCGGCGCTATGACCGGACCTTCCTGCGCCCTGTTCTGGAGGGGGATCTGGCGCCGCTGAAAGCCGCGATGGCTTAGCGGCCGGCTTTGGCCGTGCGCAGTTCGCGCTCCAGCGCGTCCAGGAACCGCGAGCGGTCGGCCTTGGTGAAGCCTTTGCCGCTGCCGCCGGCGCCCAGCGGGTTGGCGGCGCGGAGGTCAGCCATCAGATCGCGCATCGCCAGCTGCTGGCCGATATTGGCCTCGGTGAAGCACTCGCCGTTGTGGCGCAGGACGCGCGCACCCGCTTCGATGCATTTGGCGGCAAGCGGGATGTCGCCCGTCACCACCACATCACCTGGCCCGCAGCGCTCGGCGATCCACATGTCGGCCACATCGGCGCCCTCGGAGACGATCACATTCTCCACCAGCGGGTTCTGCGAGGGGCGCAGCCCGCCGTTGGAAACCACATACATGCGCAGCCCGTGGCGGGTGGCGACCCGCTCGGCCTCCTGCTTCACCGGGCAGGCGTCGGCGTCGATGTACAGCGCGGTCACTCGGCGGCCTTCTTGTCTGCCTCGGGCTTGTTCTCCACCTTGGGGGCGGGTTTGGCCTTGGTCTTGCGGGCGGGCTTGCTGACCTTGAACTCTTCGGGGATCGGCATCCGGTTAAAGGCGTCGAGGCCGGCGATTTTATACGCCTCGGCCAGCGTCGGATAGTTGAAGGTGTTCTGCACGAAGTAGTCCACGGTGCCCTGGAGGTTCATCACCGCCTGGCCGATGTGGATCAGTTCGGTTGCGCCTTCACCGACGATCTGCACGCCCAGCACCCGGCGGGTCTTCAGCGACAGCAGCATTTTCAGCATGCCATGTTCCAGCCCCATGATATGCCCGCGCGAGGTTTCGCGGAAGCGCGCGACGCCGACCTCATAGGGGATGCCGCGCTCCTGCAGCTCTTCCTCGGACATGCCGCAGGTGGACATTTCCGGCACCGAATAAATGCCATAGGGGTACCAGGGGCTCTCCGGCATGGTTGGTGTGTCGAGCGCATGGCAGGCGGCAACCCGGCCCTGCTGCAGCGAGGTGGAGGCGAGCGACGGATGCCCGATCACATCGCCGGCGGCATAGATATGCGGCACCTCGGTCTGGTAGGTCTTGCGGTCCACGCTGAGGCGGCCGCGGTGGTCGGTCTTCAGCCCCGTTGCCCCAAGGTTCAGCGAGGCGGTGGCGCCCAGGCGCCCGGCCGCAAACAGCAGCATTTCGGCCCGCACGTGGCGGCCGTTGGCCAGGGTGACCTCGACATGCTCGCCCGCGTCTTCGATGGTCTCAACCGCAGAGCCAAGCCGCAGGTCGACGCCGTTTTCGCGGATCTGATGGGTGAAGTCCTGGATCAGGGTCTTGTCGATGAAATCGAGGAAGCTTTCGCGCGGTTCGATCAGGGTGACGCGCACATCGAGGGCGGAGAACATGGTGGCATATTCCACCCCGATCACGCCGGCGCCGATCACCACCAGAGAGCGCGGAATATCTGCCATCTCAAGGAAATCATCGCCATCCACCACGGTGCGGCCATTGAAGGGCACATAGTCCGGGCGGTAGGTGCGGGTGCCGGTGGAGATCAGGAATTTCTCTGCCGTGAGCCGGGTGGTTTCGCCGGCTTCGGTGGCGATCTCGACCTCGTTCGGGCCGATGAATTTCGCCAGCCCCATCAGCGTGTCCACATGGTTGCGGTTGAACTGGTGTTCCAGCACGTCAACCTCGTGGTCCAGGGTCTTGTGCAGGCGCGCCTTCAGGTCCTCGGCGAGGATATCATCCTTGACCCGGTAGGAGCGGCCGTAGAAGCTGCGTTCGCGCCAGCCGGAGAGGTTCAGCACGGTTTCGCGCAGAGTTTTCGAGGGGATGGTGCCGGTGTGCACCGACACGCCGCCCAGCCGGTCCTTGCGGTCGATCACCAGCACCCGGCGGTGCAGCTTACCCGCCTGGATGGCGGCGGCGCGGCCCGAGGGGCCGGAGCCGATGATGATCAGGTCATAATCAAAGTCTTCACTCATGGCCGCGTCCTTTGTTGGTCTTAGTTCTGGTACAGCGCGTCGGCGTGGAAGGAGACATGCTCCTCCATAAAGGTCGACACGAAGAAATAGCTGTGGTCATAGCCCGGCTGCATCCGCAGGGTGGCCTGCTGGCGGCGCTCAGCCACCGCGTGGGCCAGCGCTTCGGGCTTCAAGAGGTCGATGAACTGGTCAGAAGTGCCGGTGTCGATCAGGATCGGGCCGTCGAACCCTTTCTCGCGCATCAGCAGGGTGGCGTCGTGCTTGGCCCAGGCGGACTCATCATCGCCCAAGTAGGCGCTTAGCTGCTTGCGGCCCCAGTCGGAGGCGGTGGGGTTGGAGATCGGCGCAAAGGCGGAGACCGACTTGTAGCGGCCCGGCAGGTTCATCGCCAGCGTCAGCGCGCCGTGGCCGCCCATGGAGTGGCCGGTGATTGCCTGGCGGTCCAGGTCGATGGCGAATTTTTCACCCAGCAGGGCGGGCAGTTCCTCGGCCACGTAGTCCCACATGCG
Organism: Leisingera sp. F5; assembly: GCF_001593695.1. NCBI lineage: Bacteria > Pseudomonadati > Pseudomonadota > Alphaproteobacteria > Rhodobacterales > Roseobacteraceae > Leisingera > Leisingera sp. F5. Next base: position 168,283 of record NZ_LUKH01000008.1, read on the forward strand.
GAAATGCGGTGCCCAAGGGTTCTGGGTGGCGTTCACGTAGAAGCCTGCGCCCTGGCCCAGGTCATAGGCCTCGTCGTCTGCCACGCCTTCGCCGCGGGGCGAGGTGTCGGGGAAGACAATGGCGATGCCCTGCTCGGCGCACCAGGCCTGGGCGCCCGCCTTGGTCATGGCGTTTTCATGGGTGCAGGTGAGGCCGGACAGGTACCACAGTACCGGCACCGGGCCGTCCTTGGCTTCTTCCGGCAGGAACAGGCCAAAGGTCATGCCGCCGCCGGTGGCGGTGCTGGCGTGCTTGTAAACGCCCTGGGTGCCGCCAAAGGCACGGTTCTCGGAAACGGTTTCCATGGGTGAGGCTCCTCAAATTCTGTTAGCTCTATCGCTATCCGCAGTTGGCCTCAGGGTCCAGCGGATGGGCGGCAGCAATGCCGGTTTTTGCGGCACAAGGCTTGCGATTTCGCAAACATGCGGGGCTTTGGCCGTGTGGAGGCTGCCGCATTTGCGCAGGAGTGTGCTGGACAGCGGTGGCGAAAACCGGGACAGTCCGCCGCCAAGGCAAGAGGGAGCGTGAGGCATGAGCGATTTTCTGAGACTGACAGCGGAGGCCGCGGAGGCGGAGGTGGAGCGCCCGGCGCCGGAGAAGGTGATTGCCGGTGATCCGGTGTTCACCACCTGGAATGCGGAGGAACGTGACGGGCTTTACTGCGGCATCTGGCAGTCGACGCCGGGCAAGTGGCGGATTTCCTACGACGAGTGGGAATACTGCCGGATCCTGGAGGGGCGTTCGGTCATAACCAGCGATGACGGCACCGAGTATCCGCTGGCGGCGGGCGACAGTTTCATCCTGCGGCCCGGCTTCAGCGGCACCTGGGAGGTGATTGAGACCACCCGCAAGGATTATGTGATCCGGCTTTAGGGGCCAGAGACCCAAGCGATCACCGCCGGCACGGTGACAATCGACAGCACGGTGGAGATGAAGATGGCGGCGGAGGCCCGGTGCGGGGCCACGCCGTAATGCTGCGCCAGCATGTAGACATTGCCCGCGACCGGCAGCGAGGCGGCGGCGATGGCGACAGCGGCGGAAAACGGCGCGGCGGGAATCAGCCACAATACCGCGATGGCAACGCAGGCCGGATGCAGCACCAGCTTGGCAAAGCTGAGCCAGCCGGAAATCTGCACCCGCTCCGCCGATTTCGAGGCGAGGGATGCGCCGATGGCAAACAGCGCGCCGGGCGTGGCAGCGCCGCCGAGGATGGTGAGAAAGTCGTTTACCGGTTCAGGGATCGGCAACGCCGAGGCCGACCAGGCGAGGCCCGCGGTGATGGACAGGATCATCGGGTTCTTCAGCAGACCCAGCCCGACCAGTTTCAGGGTAGCAGTCCCAAGCCCTTGGCCGCGGCCTGCGTTGATCAGGATCACGATCAGCGAGGAAAACACCACCAGATCGACGCTCAGCACCACCATCATCGGCGCCACTGAGGCAGGCCCGAACAGGATCGCCATCATCGGCAGGCCGAGGAAGCCCACATTGCCGATCGCGGCGCATTGCGCCTCAACTGCCGCGGTGGGCACGTCCAGACCGCGGATTACGGCCGCCGCAGTTACCAGCAGATAGACCGCGAGGGTGCCGGCCAGATAGCCGAGGATCAGCGTGGGGTCGAAGACTTCTGCAAACGACAGGTTGGCGGCAAAGCCGAATATCATCGCCGACAGCGGAAAGTAGAACACAAAGCGGGTGAGATAGCCGGTGGCCTCCTCGGTGAAAAACCGGCTGCGCCCGGCCCAGTAGCCGAGGCCGATGATTGCAAAGAACGGCAGGGTGCGGAAGAAGATCTCGGCCATGGGGATTGGTAACAAGAGCTGACCAATTGGCAAAGGCTGTTTTTTGCCAGAAGGGGTGTGCTCCCGCCTGCTCATGGGCATCCTTCGGAATGCCTTTCGCAGTTGGGCGTGGCCCCGTGCTGCGCTCGGGGCGGGGGTTTCTGCTGAGAGCGCCAGACCAATTGTGAGACCGGACTTTCCTGCCTCAAGGGTGAACCGCGCCAAGGTGCGACGGCACTGCCGCCCTTGACCCACGAAAGTCCTGTGCGGCGCGTACGCCCCCCGCAGCGCGCCAGCGCTGCCGGGCCCAACCGGGGAGGGGCAGCCTGTGGCTGTCCCGGAGCGGGCGGGAGTGTTCCCGTTGCCGTGCCTAGCCGCTGCCGATCAGCGCGCCGGCGCCGAGTACCAGGGCGCCGCCCAGCACCACTTGCATGGTGGCGCGCCAGAACGGGGTTTGCATGAAGCGGTTCTGGATCCAGGCAATGGCCCACAGTTCCACAAAGACGATCAGCAAGGCGAGTGTGGTGGCGGTCCAGAAGTCCGGGATCAGATAGGGCAGAGCGTGGCCCAGCCCGCCCACAGTGGTCATGATGCCGGAAGCGAGGCCGCGTTTGATGGGGGAGCCGCGGCCTGACAGTTCGCCGTCATCCGAGGCCGCCTCGGTGAAACCCATCGAGATGCCGGCTCCGACCGAGGCCGCCATGCCGACGAGGAAGGTGGTCCAAGTGTCCTGGGTGGCAAAGGCGGTGGCAAAGATCGGCGCTAGGGTGGAGACCGAGCCGTCCATCAGCCCGGCCAGCCCCGGCTGCACCCAGGTCAGCACGAACTGGCGGTGGGCGGCGCGGTCCTCGTCTTGGCGCGTATCCGTGTCCAGATGCGCGTCTTGCAATTCGCCTGCGCGGGCCTGATGGGTGGCCTCAGCTGCGGCCAGATCGCCCAGAAGCTTGCGGGTGGCGGCGTCCTGGGTACGGGCGGCAGCAGCGGTGTAGAAGCGTTCGGCGTCGCGCTCCATCGCGCGGGCCTCGTCGCGGATGCGGTCGAGGCTGAGGTTTTCCATCAGCCACACCGGGCGGCGGGCATAGTAGCCGGCTACATGCTCGCGCCGGATCAGCGGGATTGCCGGTCCGAAGCGTGCCTCGTGCAGGGCAATCAGCCGGGCGCGGTGGTCGTCCTCCTCGGCGGCCATGCCGTCAAACATCGCAGCTGATCCCGAAAATTCGGCGCGAAGTCTTTCGGCATAGCCACGGTAGATGCGGGCATCGTCTTCCTCGGAGGAGATTGCGAGGGCTAGGATCTCCTGCCCGGTCAGCTCCGCAAACTGTTTGCGCTGGGTGAAAAAACGCATCTGCCGCCCCTCAATTTAGAATAATTCTAAACATAACGCTTCCGCGACGGACTGCAATACGGCGCGGGTTATGCTGTTGCAATGCGGCAGCAGAGGCTACACTAGGCCCAGACCCGCAGGCAGCCAAAGGAACCCGCATGAACCAGCAAGCCAGCGTCCTGCGTACAGGCCGGAAATTCGATCAGGTCCTGGCAGGGGCCCGCGAGGTGTTCCTGGCTGACGGGTTTGAGGGCGCGAGTGTTGACAACATTGCCAAGGCGGCCGGCGTGTCCAAGGCGACGCTGTACAGCTATTTCCCCGACAAGCGGGTGCTGTTCATGGAAGTGGTGCGTTCGGTCTGCGTGCAGCAGTCTGAAGCGTCGCTTGATCTGGCGGCGGGCAGTTGCGGCCCGCGCGAGGTGCTGCGGGTGGCGGCGGAACATGTTCACGCGGTTCTGATAGGCGGTCTGAGCCTGCAGTTGTTTCGCATCTTTGTGGCCGAGGCCGACCGTTTCCCTGAGCTGGGGCCGATGTTCTATGAAAGCGGCCCGATGGTTTTGCACGGGCAGATCCGCGATTACCTGAAGATCGCCGCAGAGCGGGGCGAGCTGGCAATTCCGGATGCGGACCTGGCTGCCGCGCAATTCATTGAGCTGTGCAAGGCGGACATTTTCCTGCGTTTCCTGTTCAATATCGACGAGCATTTTACCGAGGCCGAACGTGAGCGGGTGATCGCCGGGGCAATCGAGACCTTTATGGCGCGGTTCGGCACCTGACGGCTGCGGACGTGCCGGTCAGAGCGTGCCGGTTAATGCCTGCGGATCATCCTCAGTGCGTGGTAAAGCTGTTGGGCGTGTTGCGGTAGGCCTCGTGGCAGCTGAGGCAGCTTTGCATCAGGCTGGGCAGGGTGCGGCGCAGGGCGGGCAGGGAGCGGGTGCTGAGGTTCCTGGCTGCCGTTTCGGCGGTGTCTGCACGGGCTTTGAAATCCTTCCAGGCGTGCCAGATCAAGGGCCGCGCATGGGAGCGTGGATCCAGCTGCGGCTTCTTGAAATGCTTGCGGATTGTGCCGGTGGATCTGATCAGCTGCCGCCGGGCTGTGCGGGCCTTGTCCCGGTCAAAATATGTGCGCCCGGCCATCATGCCGGCCAGCACGTCCATCGCCGCTTTTTGCGAGGTCATCAGGGCCATTCTGCGTGTCACGTGCTTGCTGGCGCCGTCCCTGGCTGTGACCGGAGCAGCGGTGCCAATGGCAAGAGCTGCGAGGATGGCCAAGAAGGCCATGGTTTTGAGCAGGCGGATGGTCATCACGCGGCCCCCGGGCGGATTGACCGAATCACATGACGGGAACAAAATAAGAACATATACTGTGGAACTCCTGTAATCTGCCGCCTTCCGGCCCCCGCTGCCCGATCTGTCCATGCCCCGTCGCCGCATCTTATCGCTTTGGTTTCCGCGCCTTGGGGCGGAGCGTATCATGCGGGCAGAGCGCGGCGGCAGTGCCGGGCCGCTGGCCGTTGCCGGGGAAGTGTCGAACACCCAGGTTATTTCCGCGTTAAATATGGCGGCGTCGGCGGAAGGTTTGCAGCCGGGCCAGCCGTTGCGCGATGCCCATGCGATGTGTGCGGCGCTGGTGGTGCGGCCGCGCAACCGGGCCGCCGAGGCGGCGTTCCTGGCGGCGCTCAGGCGCTGGGCGGGCAAGTTCAGCCCCTGGGTGGCCGAGGCCGGGGAGGACGGACTGATCCTTGACCTTACCGGTTGCGCGCATTTGCGAGGCGGCGCTGATGGAGACGGCGGGGCGCGATTGCGCTGAGATGGGCCTCAGCGTGCAGATGGGGCTGGCGGATACCTTGGGCGCGGTCTGGGCGCTGGTGCGTTACGCGGATGAGGACGCCGTGCCGGACCGTTCGGGCGATGCCATTGACCAAGAGGCCCGCGCGACCCGGGCCCGGGCGCAGAAACGCACGCCGGGGCAAAGCGCCAAGCGCCGCCATTGGACCCGGGGCGGCGCCGCAGGTGCAGGCGCTGCCGCCGCTGTTGGGGGGATTGCCGGGCCTGGGCAGGCTTATGGCGCGCTTGGGCCGTTGCCGGTGGCGGCCTTGCGGCTGGATCAGGTGATGGGCAGCGCACCGGAGCCGGTCTCGCCCGCGCGCAGCCCGGATCACTTTGCGGTGCGGCTGACCCTGCCGGAGCCGATCGGGCTGATGGAGGATCTGCTGGCAGGCATTGACCGGATGCTGCCGCGGCTCTGCGCCCGGCTGGAGGCGCGCGGCAAGGGCGCGCGGGTGCTGCAGCTGGAGGCGCACCGCTGCGACCAGGAGATGGAGGCCGTGACCCTGGGCCTGGCCCGTGCCAGCCGCGCGCCGGACCGCATCCGCCCGCTGCTGGAGATGAAGCTGGAACAGATTGATGCGGGATACGGCATCGACATGCTGCGGCTGGAGGTGCTGTAGGCCGAAGCGATCCATGCCCGCACCCCCGCGGGCCATATGCAGGCAGGCGCTGCTGTGCAGGCGCGGCAGGAGGACGGCGCAGCGCTGGAGGATCTGATCGGGCGCCTGGGCGCGCGGCTGGGGCTGGAGGCCATCACCCGCTGCCACCCGGCAGAGAGCCACATCCCGGAAAAGACCTTCACCGTGCAGTCCGCTGCTGATCTGGCGGCCTGAGCTGGTGGCAGCGCCGGAGTTGCCAGAGGTGCCCGCACGTTTCCGCTGGCGCGGCCGTGACTGGGAACTGGCCGGGGCGGAAGGTCCGGAACGGATCGCGCCGGAATGGTGGCTGGAGGATCCAAACTGGCGCAGCGGCGTGCGCGATTACTGGGTGGTGGCGACCCGCACTGGTGAACGGCTGTGGCTGTTCTTCGCCCATGGCGGCGCGCTGTCGCCGGGCTGGTTCTGTCATGGTTCTTTTGCGTGACGGGCCGGACAGTTCGATGCGCGGCGAAGGGTTTTGCTTGGGTCTGCCTGAAGGACGCGCGTAGAATAGGGGCATGATCACACCGCGTTTCGACATTCTGGGCCAGGCCATCAGCGACGCCAGCCGCACGCAGATGCTGTGCGAGCTGATGGAGGGCCGCGCCTATACCAACAAGGAGCTGGCGGCGGCTGCCGGGGTGACGCCGCAAACTGCCTCGGCGCATTTGCGGCTGCTGCAGGATGCCGGGCTGGTGGTGGCCGAAAAACGCGGGCGTTGCGTTTACCACCGGCTGGCAGGGCCGGAGGTGGCCCATGCGCTGGAGCAGCTGGCGGCGATTGCGCCCGCGGACAGCCTGCACCGCGCCCAGCAGCGCAAAGCGGGGGATCTGGCACAGGTGCGCAGCTGTTATGATCATCTGGCCGGGCCTTTGGCAGTGGCGATGACCCGCGCCCTTCTGGACCGCGGGATGCTGCGGGAGGAACACGGCGCCTTTCGCGCTGTTCCGGCCGGGGAGTGGCTGAAGCTGGGTGTCATTCTGCCTGAGAAACCGGGCCGCCAGCCGTTTGCCCGGCCCTGTCTGGACTGGACCGAGCGCAAGCTGCATGTGGCGGGGCCGGTGGGGCGGCTGATCTTGGATCACGCGCTGGACAGCGGCTGGGTCAAGCGGCACCGGCACAAGCGCGGGTTGGTGCTGACGACGCCTGGAGCGCGCGCGCTGGAGCAGATTCTGGGCCTCAGCTGCGGCGGGCTGGTGGCGGCCTGAGGCAGGCTGGAGCGGCCTGGAAACAGGGGGCAGAGCCTGTGCGCCTTCTGCATCACACGAAAATTCGAAGGGGATAGACCTTGATTTGCCCCGGAAACGGCGCAACCTTTAAACTATGAGCTTTGATCAGGTGCAGCCTTTTCCCGGATCTCCCTACCCTCAGCAAGTCGCGTTTGACCGGCGGGAACTGTCGGTCATTCTATCCCTCTATGGGCGAATGGTTGCCGCCGGGGAATGGCGCGATTACGGAATTGCCTCCCTGCGGGATTTGGCGGTGTTTTCGGTTTTCCGGCGCACGGCAGAGCATCCGCTTTACCGGATCGAAAAGCGCCCCAAGCTGCGGGTGCGGCAAGGGCAGTATTCGGTGGTGGGGATGGACGGGCATATTCTGAAGCGCGGGGCGGATCTGAAAACCGTTTTGCGGGTGCTTGAGCGCAAGCTGATCCGATCCGTTGAATAACCTTCGGGTTGCAGCGGGGCCGGGATCGGAAAATTCAAATTTTCCGGTTAAAAATCTTCGCAAGATTTTTGCCGCCTGGGGCGGCTGATGCGGGTCACGCCAGCCGTTTGTGTGCGGTGACCGGGCCGTCGCCCTGGGCTGCGATCCGTTCGATTGCCACGCCGATGGGTTCGATCGCCACAGCCATATCGTGGGCATTGGCGTGGATCAGGGTGCCCGCATCCCGCACCATGGCCACATGGCCTTTCCAGAACAGCAGGTCGCCGCGCTGATAGTCTTTGGATGTGACCGCCTCTCCCAGCTCTGCCTCCTGCATATCGCTGTCGCCGGGGCAGGCGGTGCCGCAGGCAAGCAGAGCGGCTTGCATCAGGCCGGAGCAGTCGATGCCGAACCGGCTGTTGCCGCCCCAGAGGTAGGGCGTGCCGAGGAACAATTCGGCCACGGCCACCGGATCAGCAGCATGGGCGCCCAGCGGCGACAGGTGGCGGGCGGGGATGAACCCCAGGTTGGTTTGCAGAAATCGCCCGGTGCCGCCCAGGACCTGCACCCGGCTGCCGTGGCTGAGGGCATGGGTTTCTGGCGATTTGAAATCATCATCGGAATAGGCATGGGTGGCCGAGGCGCTGACCCAATGGGTGGCGTCAAAGGGCGCTGTCAGGGCCGCGCTGGGCACATAGCCGACGTAAGCATCCTTGGCTGCTTGCAAGAAAGACCAGCCCTCCCGGTCCTCGTAGACAGTCACCGGCTCGCCATAGACAAGCTGGCGGTCGCGGACGCCGTCCGGCGCGCGCAAGAGGTCTGCAACGGGTACTCCGATGCGGGCAGCGGTGCCTTCAATCGGTTCCAAGCCAGCGGGAACATCCGCCAGATGCGCGGCGGCGACGCGGGTGTTCATGGGAGTACGGCGGCGGTCGGTCATGCCGTTAAAGCTCCAGCATGTCCGGCAGGGCGGCAAACAGTGCGCGGGTGCCCTGCAGGGCACCGCCCTTGGGCCGCCCGGGGGCGGCGCTGGGGGTCCAGCCGTAGATGTCGAAATGCATGTAGCGGGTGTCCCCGGCAAAGCGGCGCAGGAACAGCGCGGCGGTGATCGACCCTGCAAAACCGCCGGAGGGCGCATTGTCGAGATCGGCGATGCCGGGTTCGATCATTGTCTCGTAAGGGTCATAAAAAGGCATTCGCCAGACCGGGTCGGCGGTGCGCGCCGCACTGGCCGCCAGCGCGGCGGCATCTGCATCGTGGTCGGTATAGAAGGGCGACAGATCCGGGCCGACAGCCACACGGGCAGCCCCGGTGAGGGTGGCCATGGAGATCAGCAGATCCGGCGTGTCTTCGGCCGCCAGTGCCAATGCGTCGGCCAGCACCAGGCGGCCCTCGGCGTCGGTGTTGTTGTTCTCTACCGTCAGCCCCTTGCGGGACGTCAGCACATCGCCGGGTCGGAAGGCGGGGCCGGACACCGCATTCTCCACTGCCGGAATAAGCACCCGCAGCCGCAGGTTCAGGCCAGCGGCCATGATCATCCGCGCCAGCCCCAGTACATTGGCGGCACCGCCCATGTCCTTTTTCATCAGCGCCATGCTGTTACCGGGTTTGAGGTTCAGCCCGCCGGTGTCGAAACAGACGCCCTTGCCCACCAGGGTGAGCCGGGGGCCGGACGTGCCCCAACCGATATCGATCAGCCGCGGCGCGCGGTCCGATGCGCGGCCCACGGTGTGGATGAGCGGGAAGTTCTGCTGCAGCAGATCCTCGCCGGTGATCACAGAACAGCCGGCGCCGAACTCCTCGGCCAGGGCTTCGGCAGCAGTCTGAAGCTCTTGCGGACCCATGTCAGAGGCAGGCGTGTTGATCAGATCGCGGGTCAGGCATTCGGCGGCAGCCAGTGATTCTACGGCGCTTGCATCCAAACCTTCCGGCGCAACCAGCGAAGCGGTCTGTGCCGCGCTTTTCTTATACCGGTCAAAGCGGTAGGTCATCAGCAGCCAGCCCAGTGTTTCGGTGGCGGCAGCGTCTTCCGGCAGGCCGGAGGCGATCCGGTAGGTCCCGGCGGGCAGTTTCGCGGCGGCCTCGGCCAGCACGAAACGGCGGCGCGCGCGCGTGGCGGCGCTGCCATAGCCGGCCAGGGCCATCTCAAATGTGCCATCCGTCGCCGGCACTGCCAAGGCCTGGCCGCAGGCGCCGGTAAAGCCCTGGGCCGAAACCCAGGTTTGAACGCGCTGCGGCTGACTCGAAAGCCAGCTGTCAAAAATGTCGCTTGCGATAACATGCACAGGACAGGCGTCCCGGCTGGGCGCGGCAAAGACGGGCGGCATGGGCATACTCCGGTTGCGGATCAGTAATGATCCGCCAGAGTAGCCGCCGCAGCGCCGCCTGCAAGCCCTGCAGGCCGCGGAAATATCAGATCGTCATATCCTGCTGATCCCAGACTGCGGTCAGCGAGCGTTCGCCCACCCGCATCAGCCGGAACAGGATCGCGGCTACCGCCGGAGCGTCCTCGGCATCAATGGCTACGGTCGCATCCCTGGCAATGGCTGCCAGCGCTGTCATGCCGATCTGATCGGCAATCGCAATCAGCGACCGGGCGCTTTTGCGCAGGTTCATCATGTCATTCTGCCGCCACAGGCGCTCGCAATGCGTCAGGCGCACCGCCATTTCTTCAACCGCCCGGCACACGACATCTTCGGCACCGGTTTCGCCGAGCTGCTCATACAGCGCGGAGAGTTTGTCTGGATCCAAGCGCACTGTTTCCGAGCGCATTACTGTTAGTATATTGGCCACCACGTTCACCCAAATTCTATGTACCCCCACGGCACAACTGCCAATTTGAAGCCCACAAGTTTTCAAAAGGTTTCTGCAGGAGGCTCAAATCGCTCGAATTTGCGGACAATGCAGGGTAACACGTCCGGCAACGTGCAACGATCGGAGGATTCGACAATGGACTTTGCCAAACCTCTCCCCAGTTATCTGGTGACCCGCTATCACGGCTGGAAGGCCACATCTTATGAGGAAAACCAGGGCTGGTACCGCCGCTTGGCGACTGAGGGCCAGCGCCCGCGGGCCATGGTGATATCCTGTTGCGACAGCCGGGTGCATGTGACGTCGATCTTCGGCGCCGACCAGGGCGAGTTCTTTATTCACCGCAATATTGCCAACCTGGTGCCGCCGTTTGCCCCTGATGGCGACCACCACGGCACCTCGGCGGCGGTGGAATACGCGGTGACCGCGCTGAAGGTCTCGCATCTGATCGTCCTGGGCCATTCGCAGTGCGGCGGCGTTCAGGGCTGTATCGACATGTGCAAAGGCAACGCGCCGCAGCTGGAAGAAAAGACCAGCTTTGTCGGCCGTTGGATGGATATTCTGAAGCCCAAGTTCGAAGGCGTTTCAGGAATTGAGGATCCGGAGCTGCAAGCGCGCCAGTTCGAGCGCCAAGCTGTTGTTGCCTCATTGGAAAACCTGATGACCTTTCCCTTTATCGAATCGTCGGTGAAGGCCGGACAGCTGAGCCTGCATGGCTTGTGGACCGATATCGGCGAAGGCGGTCTGGAATGTTATGATCCCAAGACGGGCGTGTTTGCGCCTGTCTGACCGTCATGCCGGGTTTTTGCCGGCACCAAAAGCAGCTGCCAGATTGGCGGCTGCTTGCGTATAGCCGCCATCGGCGCCATCGACAAAGTGGATGTGGTCGTCCTCCACCGGCGAGGGCACGATGCAGGTGACCATTGCGGCGTCCTGTTCATGCAGGCCGAAATGCACCAGCCCGGCCCCGGCAGCCTGCTGCAGGCGGTCGCGGATCCGGGTGCTGATGGCCGGGGTGCAGTCCAGTGTCATCTTCAGCCCGTCATCAAATTTGCGAAAGTCGGAATGGGCTTTGAGAACCGACAGGTAATGCACCGGGTCAAAGGCGCCCACGGGGCGTTTCAAGGTGAAGATCAGCCCGGCAAAGAGGCTGTGTGAGACAAGATAAAGCTTCCGTAAAATCACCGGCAATTTTCCGCGGGACGCCCGGGCTTCCAGGGTCAGGCCGGAGGGCGGAAAGCGCAGTTTAGGACCGCCATCGGGCACCGGGTGGCCGTCTTCCGCAAGTTCGGAGGCCAGATCCAGCAATTCTGCCGAAAGCCGGGCAAAGGCCCGCGGGCTGGTGCCCGGAGCGGGCTGGGCAACCACCGACAGGATAATGCCGTTGCGCGCCGGAGTGTTGCTCCAGCGGCAGGACAGGCCGCTGAGGTCGGGGGGTTCGGCCTGCGGGGCGGCGGGCACTTCAAAGGCGCCGGCCTTCATCTGTGCCTCGGCCCAGGCCAGGCCGCCGCCGTTGAACATGGCGAAATCCGCGTGATCCGACACGGCATAGCGGGCAATCCGGACGTCCAGCCCCTCGGCGCGGACCCAGCCCATCGGCAGCATCGCAGCCCGCAGGCTGACGCCGTATTCCGCTTCGGTCCAGCTGCGCAGACCCGCCAGCACCTCTTTGGCGGTGTCCTTGTGCCGGGGCGGCACCGCAAAAGAGGCGCCGTCACCGCCGAAGATATAGGGGAAGGCCTCGCCCTCAAGCGCGTTGCGCATGGCGGCGATCACCGCGGCGCCGATCATGTTGACGGTTTTGTAGCGCCCCGCAGCCACCAGCCCGGTGGAATTCACGATATCGGTGCAGCACAGGTGCCAGTCCGGCGGCAGCGGCGCAAAGGCCTCTGGCGCGGCAAGGCTGTCAAAGGACCGGGTGCTTGGCAGGCTGGAATAGAAAGTGTCTGTCGTCATTCCGTTCCCACCCCAGTTTCCCGTCCCAGTATCCCATTCCTGCGACCTGCCGTTTCTACCTAAACGAATTGTGTGCCGGGACCAAACATGCAAGCTGTGCCGCGGAAACGGCCAACCGGGGGACGGGAAATGCAGGCAGGATTGATCTTATTGTGCCTGGCTTACGTGCTGAGCCAGTTTTTCCGTGCTTTCCTGGCGGTGCTGTCCAGCGTGCTGGCGCAGGATATCGGGGCGGCGCCGGATGATCTCGCCTTTGCCTCGGGCATGTGGTTCCTGTCTTTTGCCGCAATGCAGCTGCCGGTGGGCTGGGCATTGGACCATGCAGGGCCGCGCCGAACCGCGGCGCTGCTGCTGCTGCTGGGCGGCGGCGGCGGGGCGGCAGTGTTTGCCGCGGCCAGCGCGCCCTTGCATGTGAGCATTGCGATGTTCCTGATCGGTATCGGCTGTTCGCCGGTGCTGATGGCCTCTTACTATATCTTTGCGCGCCAGTACCCGCCCGCCCGTTTTGCCACCCTTGCCGCCCTGATGCTGGGGGTGGGGTCGGCGGGCAATCTGGTGGCGTCCTACCCGACCGCACTGGCGGTGGATCTGTTCGGCTGGCGGCAGACGCTGGCGGGGCTGGCAGTGGTTTCCGTGGTGGTTGCGACAGGGATCTTTCTGACTGTCGCTGACCCGGACAAGCCGGAGGGCGAGCACAAGGGATCGGTACTGGACCTGCTGAAAATGCCGGTAATGTGGGCGATTTTCCCTCTGATGCTGGTGGCCTATGCGCCGTCGGGGGCGCTGCGGGGGCTGTGGATCGGGCCTTATCTGAATGACCTCTATGGCCTCAGCACCCAAGCCGTGGGGCTTGCAACGCTGGTGATGGGCGCGGCGATGATTGCCGGCACTTTTGCTTATGGGCCGCTGGACCGGGTGCTGGGGTCCCGCAAATGGGTGATTCTGGGCGGCAACATTCTGGCATGTCTGGCATTGGGCGGATTGATTCTGGCGGCAGGCACGCCAGTCTGGATGCCGGTCGTGCTGATGGCGGCGGTCGGATTCTTCGGCGCCTCTTTTCCGGTGATCATGGCGCATGGCCGCGCCTTTGTGCCGCCGCATCTGGCCGGACGCGGGGTCACATTGCTGAATTTCTTCGGCATCGGCGGGGTGGGAATCATGCAATTCGCTACCGGCCGTATTCATGCGAATATGGCCGGGACGGACCCATCCTTGCCCTACACGGGGATTTTCACCTTCTTTTTGGTCTGTCTTGCGGCAGGATGCGCAGTTTATCTGCTCAGCCGTGACAGCATGGACTGATCCGGGACTTTTAACTTGGTCCCGGAACCTTTATCACTCCGGCGCCGGCCATGGGGCCGGGTATTACTGGAGAAACAGACAAATGGGTTACCGCATCGTCGTCGTTGGCGCCACTGGCAACGTGGGCCGCGAAATGCTGAACATCCTGGCCGAGCGCCAGTTCCCTGTGGATGAGATCGCTGTATTGGCCAGCCGCAAATCTCTCGGCACTGAAGTCAGCTTTGGCGATAAGACACTCAAGACCCAGGATCTGGATACCTTTGATTTCACCGGCTGGGACATGGCGCTGTTTGCCGTGGGCTCTGCCGCGACCAAGGATTATGCGCCCAAGGCCGCCGCGGCGGGCTGCACCGTGATCGATAACTCGTCGCTCTACCGCTACGATCCGGACATCCCGCTGATCGTGCCGGAAGTGAACCCGCAGGCGATCCACGACTATGCCAAGAAGAATATCATCGCCAACCCCAACTGCTCGACCGCACAGATGGTTGTGGCGCTGAAGCCGCTGCACGACCGCGCCAGGATCAAGCGCGTCGTCGTCTCGACCTATCAGTCGGTGTCAGGCGCGGGCAAAGAGGGCGCCGACGAGCTGTGGGATCAGACCAAGTCGATCTATAATCCGACCACTGATGTGCCGCCGAACAAGTTTCAGAAGCAGATCGCTTTTAACGTCATCCCGCAGATCGACGTCTTCATGGAAGACGGCACCACCAAGGAAGAGTGGAAGATGGTGGTGGAGACCAAGAAGATCGTCGATCCGGCGATCAAGGTCACCGCGACCTGCGTCCGCGTGCCGGTGTTTGTCGGCCACTCGGAAGCCGTGAATATCGAGTTCGAAGAGTTCCTGGACGAGGACGAAGCCCGCGACATCCTGCGCGAGGCGCCCGGCGTCATGGTGATCGACAAGCGCGAAGCCGGCGGCTACGTGACCCCGATCGAATGTGTGGGTGATTTCGCCACTTTCATCAGCCGGATCCGCCAGGACTCGACCATCGACAACGGCCTGAACCTGTGGTGCGTCAGCGACAACCTGCGCAAGGGCGCAGCCCTGAACGCAGTGCAGATTGCCGAGCTTCTGGGCCGCGAGGTTCTGAAGAAAGGCTAAGCCTTATATCCTTTTGGTGAGGGGGCTGCTTCGGAAGAGGCGGCCCCTTTTCTTTTGCACGGCTGCCTCGGGGCGGCCAGCTCCGGTAGGTTGAGGAAGACAGAAGAAACACCAGACCAAGAGGATCAAACCTATGATCGCACTGCAGGATTTCAGCCAAGCCGCCCCGGTTTCCGCAACTCAGCCATTTGGCACTGTGGCGGCTGTTCCGTTGCATCCCAAGCTGAACTGCGCATCCGCGGCAGAGTTGCGGCAGCAGCTGGCGGCGGATTTCGCAGCGTCCGGCGACTGGTTCACCCTGTGCCGGGGCCTGCGCCGCAAGGGCATCTGCCTGCGGATGCGTGAAGGGGATCTGTGGGTCTATGACGCGTTGAGGCTGGCGGCAGTCTCCTCCTGCGAAGATCTGGGGATCGACACAGATGAATTGGAGCTGCGCTTTGGCCCGTCACAGCCGCAGCAGGCCGCCGCTCATGGTGCCTGAGCGTGCTGGCCACGCCGCAGACTGAAGGATAGGTTTGGCATCAGGCGGGCAGTTCCGGCCCGCCATCTTGATTGATTGAGAGATGCCAATGAGAATTTCCTTGATGGCTTTTGCCGTTTGTTCGTTTGTTCAGGCTGCGGCATCCGTTGCTGCGGCCGATACCCTTTCCGTCAGCAGCCGGGTGTCCGAAGTGACACTCTATCCCGGCCTTGCCGAGGTGACGCGGCGCGCTGCGGTTACGCTGCCTGAAGGGCGGCACCGGCTGATCCTGCAGAATGTGCCGAAGTCTGCGCTGCTGGAGACCTTGCAGGTTGAAATCACCGGCGCCCGCCGCATCGCCACCTTGCTGCGCGAGGATTACGTGCCGCCGCGGGATGCGGACGACCCGGAGATTGAGGCCGCCGAAGCACGGATTCGTGATCTTGAGGCCCAAGTTGCCTCGGTCCGGGATGAGGCTGCGGGCGCCCGTGCCGGGGTGCGGGCGGCAGAGGCCTCCATCGGGTTCCTGCAGCAGCTTGGCGGCAATGAGGGCCTGGCCCAGGCGGAAGCATCGGCTTTGAGCGAAATTGCGCGGATGATCACCCGGGAAGCAGGCAAGGCGAGCCAGGCTGCGGTGGAAGCGGAAGCCGGGGCACGCCGGATTGAGCTGCGCCTGGAGGCGCTGGACGAAGACCTGGCAGCGGCCCGCGCAGCGCTGGCGGCCATCGCGCTGGAGGACCGGGACCGGTTGTACATTGCAGTGGATGTGGAGGCAGAACAGGCAGGTGAAGGCGCGGTAATGCTGAGCTATTTCACCGCCGGCGGCGGCAATATCGGCTGGCAGCCGTCTTACGAAATGCATCTCAGCACAGGGGAAACGCCTGAGGTTACCCTGAAACGCGCAGTTACGCTGGTTCAGGATACCGGAGAGAACTGGCAGGATGTGGCATTGACGCTGTCTTCGGCAAAACCATCGGGGCAGGGCAGCCCGTCTGCCTTGCACCCGTGGCTGCGCCGGATTGAAACGCCTGAGCCTCCGCGCGCGCAGAAATCCTTTGGCCTGGATGTGGCGGAAATGTCTGCGCATTCGGAACCGGTGATTGAGCCTCCGGTCATTGTTGAAGACGCGCAAGGCGGGTGGGCTGCAAATCTGGAAGGGGCGGCTGCAACCTACAGATTCGGCCTGCCGGTTTCGGTCGCCTCCGGTGCCGATTTCCTTAGGCTTGAAATGGATGCTCTGACGGCCGTTGCCGAAGTGAAGGCAGTGGCAGTGCCGAACCGCGATGAAACTGCCTACAGGGTGGCGACGTTCACCAACAGTTTCGGCGAGCAGCTCCTGGCCTCGGAGGAAGTGCCGCGGTTTGCCGATGGCAAGCTGGTTGCTTTTGAGGGGTTTGCCGGGCTGGCACCGGGTGCGGAGATGGCGGCGGGATTCGGCCCGATCGAAGGCCTGCAGGTTCGCCGCGATATGCTGCGGCAGAGCGAAGGCGGCCAAGGGTTGATCTCGCGCAGCAATGAACAGGTGCAACATGTGGAAATCGAGGTGGAGAACCTGACCGGCCAGGATTGGACCCTGCGCGTTCTGGACCGGGTGCCTTACTCGCAGCAAGAGGATCTGGAAATCGATTGGTCGGCCAATCCGGCCCCGACAGAAGAAAACGTGGAGAAACAGCGTGGCATACTGGCCTGGGATCTGGACATCGCGGCCGGCGAGAACCGCGCAATCCGGCTGGACGTCACGCTCAGCTGGCCTGATGATATGGTGCTGCGCTGAGAGTGGCGTGCCGGATCGCTGCGGAAAACTCCCGCCCGTCGTCAGGTATTTAGATACCTTCCTCCCGTTGGGCGTGGCACCGCGCATGGCGCGGTGCCACGCCCAAGCCCGCTGCCGCTGCGCTGGCAAAGCCAGGGCTGCGGACGGGCACGGGAGCGCTACCTGAATTCAGGTCCAAGTGGCGGTGTTATTCCGCCTTCCAGCGTGCGGCCAGATCGCGGGCGTTGCGGGCAAGCATCATTACGTCGATGCCAACGGCCAGAAATTGCGCACCCATGTCTGCATAGGCCTGGGTGGCTTCATCCGTGGTGCCTAGAATGCCGGGAGCCAGACCTGCCGCCATGATCCTTGTGATCGCATCGGCAATCACAGCGCGGACTTCCGGGTGGGCCGAGTTGCCCTGATGGCCCATGTCGGTGGACAGGTCCGCCGGGCCGATGAAGACGCCGTCAATGCCCTCGACTTGCAGGATCTCGTCCAGCGCGGCCATCCCGGCGCGGTTTTCCACCTGCACCAGCAGGCACACCTCCTGATCGGCGGTCTGGATGTACTCAGTGACAGAGCCGAACATGGTTGCTCGCGCTGCAGTGGCGCCGACGCCGCGCAGGCCCGTGGGTGGGTAGCGGCAGGCGCGGACCAGCTCTCGGGCCTGATCGGCGCTTTCCACGATCGGCACCAGTACTGTCTGCGCGCCGGCATCCAGAACCTGCTTGATCATCCAGGTTTCACCAACCGGCACTCGCACCACCGGGTGGCTGGGCGAGGCCGCCAGCGCCATCAGCTGGTCGCGGATCGAGCGGATGTCGTTCGGCGCGTGCTCGCCGTCGATCACCAGCCAGTCAAAGCCGCAGGTGCCCATGATCTCGGCGATCTGTCCGTCGGCAAAGCTCATCCAGCAGCCGATCTGGCGCTGACCATCGGCAAGGGCTTGTTTGAAGCTGTTCTTGGGCGCGGGCATGTGCTGGACCTCTTGTTCAGGCGAAGTTGATGGATACGGAGCCGAAGGGGCCAAAATCGGCGGCGATTTCTGTGCCCGGCGGGCATTCGATGGGGCGGATGAACGAGCCTGAGAGCACGATATCCCCGGCCTCGATCTGTTGTCCATATTCCGCCATCCGGCGGGCGAGCCACAGGACCGAGGTCACGGGATCGTTCAGCACACCCGCGCCGAGGCCGGTTTCCTCTACGATCCCGTTGCGGGCAGTGATGGCGCCGGTCCAGCGCAGGTCGTGGGCGTCTGCTGCATGACGTTCCGCGCCCAGCACCACGCCGGCATTGGCGGCGTTGTCGCTGATGGTGTCGGTGATGATGCGGGCCTGTCCCGTATCGGGATCAGCGCGCAGGATGCGGGTGTCGAGGATTTCCAGCGAGGGTGCCACATAGTCCGTTGCGGCCAGAACGTCCGCGCGGGTGCAATCGGCGCCAGCGAGGGGGGATTTCATGACAAAGGCGATCTCGGCCTCGATGCGCGGCTGGATGAAGCGGCTGGCTGGCACCGTGGCGCCATTTTCAAAGAGCATATCGTCCAGCAGCACGCCGCTGTCCGGGGTGGTGATGTTCAGCGCCTGCTGCATCGCACGGCTGGTGAGGCCGATCTTCCAGCCGATCTTTCTGCGCCCGGAGGCCAGTTTTTGACTTATTAGAGCCTGTTGCACCGCATAGGCATCGTACAGCGTCATGCCGGGGTAGGCCAGTGAGAGCAGCCCGCATTGCTGGCCGGTCTGCTCAGCCTTGAACAGCCTGTCAGCGGCCTCCCTGTGCTGTCCCGGGGTCATTTCTCATCCTCAACCGTGTTGCGCAGGGTGCCGATGCCCTCGACCTCAATCTCGACCACGTCGCCGGGCTTCAGGTATTTCGGCGGGTCGAACCGCGCGCCTGCGCCGGTGGGGGTTCCGGTGATAATCACGTCGCCGGGCTGCAGGGTGGTGAAGGTGGAGATATAGGCGATTTCCTCGCGGATCGGGAACATCATCCGGCTGAGGGTGTCGTCCTGGCGGATCTCTCCGTTCACGCGGGTGATAATGCGGGCGCCGTCCAGCTGGGCGGCGTCGGTGAAGGGCATCAGCCAGGGGCCGATGGCGCCGGAATTGTCCCAGTTCTTGCCTTGTGTCACATTGAACTTAGCATGGCGGACCCAGTCGCGGATGGTGCCCTCGTTTGCCAGTGTTAGAGCCGCAATATGATCGTAAGCGTCTTCGGGTTTGATGCGTCGGCCTGCCTTGCCGATCACCACGGCGACCTCGCCCTCGTAATCCAGCGTGTGATTTTCCGGCGGGCGGATCAGCGGGCGCCCTGCACCGGTGAAAGAGCGCGGGAAGCGCGGGAACAGGGACATGTGCTTGGGCTGGGATGAGCCGTCCTTGTATTCCGCGTTCCGGTCCGGGAAGTTGACACCGACACAGATGATTTTTTCCGGGTTGGGGATTGGGATTTCATAAGTGAAATCCGAGTGGGTGACGGGTTTGTCCTCAGCGGCCTGTGCCAGCGCGGGCAGGCCGTCCGCCGCGATCACGTCGCGCATCGTGGGCCAGTCCGGGAACTGCGGCGAGAGGGCGACCATGCCGGCGTCCGTCACCGCGCCATAAAAGGTTTCGTCGCTCGCGGTGTAGGTGGCAAAGCGCATCAGGTCAGGCTCCTTGCGATTTCGGTGATGACGTCAAAGCCCATCATCACGTCTGCTTCGGTGGTTTCAAACTGGCCGGCCTGGAAGCGGATCACCAGCTGGCCGTCGACGCGGGTCTGGGTCAGGTAGATGCGGCCATCGTCGTTGATTGCGTTCACCAGCTGCAGGTTCAGATCGTCGAGGTCTGCCGCACCTTCGGGGGCGTAACGGAACGACCAAAGCGACCACATCGGCGGGGTCATGATCTGAAAATCGGCCTCTAACTTGAGCTTTTCGTGCAGTTGATTCGACCAATTGATGTGCTTCCTGAGGCGCTGGCGCAGGCCTTCGAGGCCATAGGTGCGGATCAGGAACCAGATTTTCAGCGCGCGGAAGCGGCGGCCAAGCGGCACCGACCATTCGGAATAATTGACGATGCCATCGTGGCCGTGGGTCTTCAGATACTCAGGGCTGATGGCGAGGGTTTGGACCAGGCCAGCCGGGTTCTTCAGGAAATGTGCGGAGCAGTCGAATTGCACGCCGAGCCATTTGTGCGGGTTGAAGACGATGCTGTCGGCGCGCTCAACCCCGGGCCAGTAATGGCGGTATTCGGGGCAGATCATGGCAGAGCCGGCCCAGGCTGCATCCACATGAGTGTAGAGGCCGTATTTCCCGGCGACGTCCAGCACCTGATCCACCGGGTCCGTGGCGCCGACGCCAGTGCCGCCAACACAGAGGATCACGCCCGCGGGCTGATGGCCTGCAGCGAGGTCGGCCTGGATCGCGGCCTCCAGCGCGTCCGGGTCCATGCCGCGCCAATCGCCCTTGATCGGCACCCGGATCAGGTTCTGCTGCCCGATGCCGGCAACCCAGATCGCACGGTCGATGGAGGTGTGAACCTCGGAGGAACAGTAGATGCGCAGCGTTTTCTGTCCGAACAGACCCTGTTGGTTGCCCTGCCAGTTCAGTGCTTTTTCCCGCATGGTCAGAACGGCAGCGAGGGTGGCGGAGGAGGCAGAATCCTGAATGACGCCCTGGAACTGGTCCGGCAGGTCCAGCGCCTGGCGCAGCCAGTCCATCATCCGTGTTTCCATCTCGGTTGCGGCGGGCGAGGTCTGCCACAGCATGCACTGCGGTGCGATGGCGGAGGCGAGGAATTCCGCCAGCACCGAGGGCGCGGCGGCGTTGGAATTGAAATAGGCAAAGAAGCGCGGGTGCTGCCAATGGGTGATGCCGGGCATCACGATGTCCTCGAAGTCGCGGAAGATTGCCTCCATCCCCTCGCCGGCCTCGGGCGGGGTCTGGGGCAGGGCGTGTAGCACCTCGCCGGGTTCTGTCTGGGCGCGGACGGGTCGCTCGCCCACGGTCAGGTGGTAGTCCTGCGTCCAGTCCGCGACCCGGCGGCCCCATTCGGAGAATTCATCCCATTTCATTTTGTATTCCTTTTGTCCGTGCCATCGGCACGGGCAGCGCCTGACCTTCCCCCTGGGAAGGCGCTTCACGCCTCCCCAAGGTCAGCGCTGTCCTGCGTTGGGTCAGGGTGCAATAATCGGTTGCGCGTCCAAGGTGCTGGGGGCCGGCGTGGCCCCATCAAAGACGGAGCCTTCCTCGAACCAGCTGCGCGGGGCGGGGGCGCCCCAGAGGGTCTGGCGCTGCGGATCGGTGAGTGACCATTTGATCGGCTCCAGATCCGGATCAACGGTCTGGTAGTCGGAGCAGTAAATCTCGATCCGGTGGCCGTCGGGGTCGCGGACATAGAGGAAGAAAGCGTTGGAGATGCCGTGGCGGCCGGGGCCGCGTTCGATGTTGTCCACATATCCGGTGGCCGACATCAGATCGAGTAGGTCGATGATGTTCAATGGCGTCGGCACCCAGAAAGCGGTGTGGTGCAGGCGGGGCCCGAGGCCATTGGTGAAGGCCACGTCATGCACGCCTCCCTTGCGGTGCATCCAGGCGGCCCAGATCTTGCCGCTGTCGTCATCTTGGGTGAATTCGGTGACGCGGAAACCCATCTCGTTGTAGAAGGCGACTGAGGCATCCACATCCGCCGAGAACATGTTGAAATGGTCGATGCGGAGCGGTTTTACCCCTTTGTAGAGCCTGTACTGCTGGTGGATCGGCTCCAGTCGCTCCATCTTGACGTAGAACTCCAGCGGGATGCCCCAAGGGTCGCGGGTGCGTAAGGTTTTGCCCATATGGGGGCGGTCCACCCATTCCACGGGCAAGTCCTTGGAGGCGAAGAACTCCGCCGCCTTGTCCAGGTCCGGTTCATCATAGAGCTTGAAGCCCAGAACCCCGACCGAGGCGGTGTCTGCCTTGACCAGCACGATGCAGTGGTGGCCGCGTTCCTCCATTGCGCGCAAGTAGATGCGGCTATTGTCTTCATGCGTCACTTGCAGGCCCAGCGTGTCCACATAGAAGGCGCGGGAGGCGGCGAGGTCGGTGACGGCGTATTCGACGTGGCTGAGCCGCACGATGTTGAAGGGCGGATAGAGGTTCGGGGCGGGGACGGGCATGGTTTGAACCTTTCACTTGCAGTTGCGGGCGGGAGCGAGGGGCCGGCCCCTCGCGCTCCCCGGGATATTTTGGGCCAGAAGAAGGGGTCAGGTGCCGAGGCGCGGGATTTTGTGGTGGCCCAGGGCAAAGCCGATGTGTTTCTGTTCCATATAGAACTCAAACGACCAGTCGCCGCCGTCGCGACCGATGCCGCTGGCCTTGACCCCGCCAAAGGGGGTGGGCAGATGGCGGATGTTTTCCGAGTTCACCCAGATCATCCCTGCCTCAAGTGCGTTGGTGAAGCGCAGGGCGCGGTTCAGGTCGTTGGTCCAGACGTAGGCAGCGAGGCCGTATTGCGTATCATTGGCCAATGTTAGAGCCTCATCCTCGTCCTTGAAGCGGATCGCGGTGAGGACCGGGCCAAAGATTTCCTCCTGGGCGATGGTCATGTCGTTGGTTGCCCCGGTGAACAAGGTGGGGCGGACAAACCAGCCCTTGTCCCCCGCACGGGTGCCGCCGGCGGCGATGGTGGCACCGTCCTGTTTGGCGGTCTCGAAGTAGGAGGTGACCTTGTCGAAATGCACCTTGTGGATCAGTGGTCCAACTTCGGTTGCCGGGTCCAGCGGGTGGCCGACCTTGATGCTGCCCACGCGTTCGATCAGTCTGGCCTCGAAATCATCGGCAATGCTCTCCTGCACCAGCAGGCGCGAGGAGGAGGTGCAGCGCTCGCCGTTCAGCGAGTAGATCATGAAGATCGCGGCGTCCAGCGCCCGGTCGAGGTCGGCGTCGTCAAAGGCCACCACCGGGTTCTTGCCGCCCAGTTCGAAATGCACGCGCTTCAGGGTATCGGCGCCTTGCTTCATGATCATCGAGCCGGTTTTGGACTCGCCGACAAAGGCGATGGCCTTGATATCCGGGTGTTCGGTGAGCGCCTTGCCCGCGTCCTCGCCAAATCCGTTGACCAGGTTCCAGACCCCTGCGGGCAGGCCGGCCTCATGGGCGATTTCGGCCAGGATGCGGGCGGTGAGGGGGGAGAACTCGGCCGGTTTGTGGACCACGGTGCAGCCGGCGGCGAGGGCCGGGGCAATCTTCCAGGTCGACAGCATGAAGGGCGTGTTCCAGGGGGTGATCACGCCCACCGGACCGATTGGCACCCGGGTGGTCACATTCATCAGGGTCGGCGACTGCAGCTGCTGGCCATCGCGGGCGGATGTGGCCTTGTCTGCAAAGAAGCGGAAGTTTTCTGCACCGCGCAGCGCCGCCTTGGACATGAACCGCAAGGCTTGGCCGGTGTCCCAGCATTCACACAGCGCGATTTCCTCGGCGCGTTCCACGATCAGGTCGGCGATGCGGTGCAGGATCTTCTTGCGTTCCAGCGCCGGCATGTCTCGCCAAGGGGGAAAGGCCTCTTTGGCGGCCTTGGCAGCTGCGTCGATGTCCTCGGCACCGCCCTTAGCAACAGAACAGATCACGCTTTCATCCACGGGCGAGGCGGTTTCAAACGTAGCGCCGGAAGCGGCGAGGCGGCTTTCGCCGCCGATCAGGTTCAAAATGCCGGTCCCGCGGAAACGGGTCAGGTGGCTGTTCAGCGTTTCGATATTGGTGGTCAGATCGCTCATCACTGGTCCGCCTTTTGCATGTGGTTGCGGATGGTGCCGCATTTCGGAGAAAGCTCCGGATCGATGTCGCGCATCTCCAGCGACAGGGCGATGGAGTGATGCTGCATGGCTGTCTCAAGGAACGCCTGGGCGGCGCCGAACACGGCCTGCGCGGCGCGTTTACGGGTGTCCAGATCGCGGCCGGCCCGCAGCCGGATGGAGATGTCGATATAGCCGTGCTGCGGATCGCCGTCAGCAATCGAGACGTGGCTGGCCGCAAAGGCGCGCACCCGGAGGCCCGCCAGGGGGAACACGCCGGTCTCCGCTGCGGCCTGTCGCAGATGGCGGCACAACGCAGCGATGTCTGTGCGCGCCTCCATATTGGCCGAGTAGTCCAGCGCGATGTGCGGCATGTCCGGTACCTTTCCTAAATTACTTAACATGTGTAGCAATTATAGTGCCGTGAGTCAAGCAGAAGAAACCCAAGCGGCAATTGCGTTTAGCCGGAAGCGGGGTGATAATCGGGCATGACCAGGATGATGCCCTCCACCGACCGCTCGCTGCCGATTGCCCTTCTTAGGGCGCGGGAGCGTGTGATGGGACCGATCCGTGCGCTGCTGAGCGGCGCGGGGCTGACCGAACAGCAATGGCGTGTCCTGCGGGTGGTGCAGGAGAGCGGGCCGATAGATCCGACCCAGATCGCCGACAAGGCCTGCCTGCTGCTGCCCAGCCTGACGCGGATCCTGCAGAAGCTGGAAGAGAAGCAGCTGATCAGCCGGCAGCGCGACCAGGAAGACCGCCGCCGCCAAGTGGTGCGGATTGCGGCTGCAGGGGAGAGGGTCATTGCCGATAATCTGGAGGCCAGCCTGGAGCTGATGGAGCAGACGCGCCGGAAGATGGGTGTGGAGCGGTATGAGGCGCTGCTGGACCTGCTGAACGAGCTGGACCAGATCGAACTGTCCGAGTGAGTCGGCTTTGCCGCATTTGGCGCGGATGCCGGAGTGCGTGACGTAAACGGGCCAGTTGGCGCGTTCGAGCAATAAGATCATGGTGACCTGTAATTTTTATTTACTATCAATTATATACGCTTGAAAGTAGCCGCCCTGTCAACATGCTTGATGCTGCGTATGCAAAGGTGATTTTCCGCCAATGACGCATATAGCGCTGTCGATGTCCGAAATCCCCCTGTGATGTGCCGCATTTCTCACTCAATCTGCCGGGGACAGTTGATGAGGACATCATGCGGTACTCCGGCCTGAAAGTGATCAAGGAGGCCCTGACGGGCCACAAGGGATGGCGCCCGACCTGGCGCGATCCGGAACCCAAGAAAAGCTACGATGTGGTGATCATCGGCGGCGGCGGCCACGGGCTGGCGACCGCTTATTACCTGGCCAAGGAACACGGCATCACCAATGTTGCGGTGATCGAGAAGGGCTGGATCGGCGGCGGCAACGTGGGCCGCAACACCACGATCATCCGTTCCAACTACCTGCTGGACGGCAACGAGCCGTTCTACGAGCTGTCGCTGAAGCTGTGGGAAGGGCTGGAGCAGGACTTCAACTACAACGCCATGGTCAGCCAGCGCGGCATTCTGAACCTGGTGCATTCGGATGCGCAGCGCGACGCGGCGCGGCGCCGGGGCAATGCGATGATCCTGAACGGATCGGACGCGGAGCTGCTGGATGTGGACGGCGTACGGGCGATGTATCCGTTCCTGAACTTCAACAACGCGCGCTTCCCGATCAAGGGCGGCTTGTTGCACCGCCGCGGCGGTACGGTGCGCCATGATGCGGTGGCCTGGGGCTATGCCCGCGGGGCGGACCTGCGCGGGGTGGATATCATCCAGAACTGTGAAGTCACCGGCTTCAAGATCGAGAACGGCAAATGCCTGGGTGTGGAAACCACTAAGGGCTTCATCGGCGCCAACAAGGTGGCAAGCTGCGTTGCAGGCTCCTCCAGCCGGGTGATGGAGAAGGCTGGCATGCGCCTGCCGATCGAGAGCCACGTGCTGCAGGCCTTTGTGTCTGAAGGGCTGAAGCCGGTTCTGGACGGGGTGATCACCTTTGGCGCGGGTCATTTCTATTGCAGCCAGTCGGACAAGGGCGGGCTGGTCTTTGGCGGCGATCTGGACATGTACAATTCCTATGCGCAACGAGGCAATCTGCCGGTGGTCGAGGACGTGATGGAAGGCGGCATGGCCCTGATCCCGGCGCTGGGCCGGGTGCGGATGCTGCGCAGCTGGGGCGGCGTGATGGACATGTCGATGGACGGCTCCCCTTTCATCGACAAGACCCATGTGGACGGTCTCTATTTCAATGGCGGCTGGTGCTATGGCGGGTTCAAGGCGACCCCGGCGTCGGGCTGGTGCTATGCGCATCTGCTGGCGACCGATACCCCGCATAAGGTGGCCACGGCCTACCGGCTCGACCGGTTCCGGCGCGGCTGCATGATCGATGAAAAGGGCCAGGGCGCCCAGCCGAACCTGCACTGAGGAAAGGAGCACACGATGATTATCAACCATCCCATCCTCGGGCCGCGAGATTCGCAGGAGTTCACCTATCTGGGCGACGCGACTCTGATCGACCGTCCCGACTGGGAGAGTGATGACGCGGCAGAGCAGTTTCACGACTACCTGTACCTGCGCGACAACCCGGCGGGCGAGCACCGCGAGCTGTGGTTCCACGAGCAGGGCGACCGCTCCTGGCTGGTGGTGACCCGCAATACCGTGACCCATGAAATCCTGACTGTCGAACTGGCCCGCGATGTGGCCCGGGCAAGGGGGCGCAGCAAATGACTGATGCACTAATGAATGCCGGCCGCGTGGCCTTTCAGGCAGACGGCAGCACCGGCGCCCGCAAAGGCGTGCAGGTCAACCGCCTGGATGGCGGGCTGATCAAGGGCAGCAAGACGCTGACCTTCTCCTTTGACGGCAAGCGCTACAAGGGGTTTGAGGGCGATACGCTGGCCTCGGCCCTGCTGGCCAATGGCGTGCGGCTGATGGGCCGGTCCTTTAAATACCACCGTCCGCGCGGCGTGCTGACCTCTGGTTCCGAGGAGCCGAACGCGCTGGTCGAGTTGCGCAGCGGCGGGCGGCAGGAGCCGAACACCCGTGCCACCACGGCAGAGCTGTATGAGGGGCTGGAGGCAAATTCGCAGAACCGCTGGCCGTCGCTGCAGCATGACTTCATGGCGATCAACGACCGGTTCTCGAACTTCCTGACGGCGGGTTTCTATTACAAGACCTTCATGTGGCCGGCCGCGTTCTGGGAGAAGATTTACGAGCCGATCATCCGCAAGGCGGCGGGTCTGGGCAGCATCAGTTTCGAGGATGACCCGGACGCTTATGACAAGGGCTTCCTGCATTGCGATTTGCTGGTGATCGGCGCTGGTCCCACCGGCCTGATGGCAGCGCTGACCGCGGGTCGGGCTGGTGCGCAGGTGATCATTGCCGATGAGGATTTTCTGCTGGGCGGGCGCCTGAATGCTGAGACCTTTGGCATTGGTGATCTGACCGGTGCGGCCTGGGTCGAACAGGTGCAGGCGGAGCTGGCGTCGATGCCGAACGTGCGGGTGATGCCGCGCACCTCGATCATTGGTGCCTATGATCATGGCATCTATGGCGCGGTGGAGCGCACCGCAGACCACGTGCTGGCGCCGGAGGCGGACAAGCCGCGGCAGATCCTGTGGCGGATCTATTCCAAGCGGGCCATGCTTGCGGCAGGTGCCACCGAGCGGCCGATCGCGTTTGAGAACAACGACCGTCCCGGCGTGATGCTGGCGGGTGCGGTGCGTGCCTATGCCAACCGCTGGGCAGTGACACCGGACCAGAGTGTTGCGGTCTTCACCAACAATGACGACGGCCACCGCACTGCTGCGGACCTGATCGCCAAAGGCGTGAATGTGGCCGCGGTGATCGACACCCGCGCCGATGCGCCCAAGGTTGAAGGGGCAGAGCTGTTTGCTGGTGCCCAGGTGATCGACACCAAAGGCCGGCTGGGCCTGGAAATGGCGCGGCTGCGTCTGGCCAATGGCGCCACCCGCGACGTGCCTTGCGGTGCGCTGGCGGTGTCGGGCGGCTGGAATCCGAATGTGCATCTGACCTGTCATCAGCGCGGCCGCCCGGCCTGGCGCGAAGACATTGCTGCCTTTGTCCCCGCGGGGACACTGCCGCAAAATATGTCCGTGGCCGGTGCTGCCAATGGCGATTTCTCCACCGCTGCCGCCCTGCGCGCCGGTGCCGAGGGCGCGGTGGCTGCACTTTCGGAGCTGGGGATCACGGCGAAAGCTGCTGATTTGCCGGAGGCCGAAGACGCCCCCGTCAATGTGACCCCCTTCTGGTACGTCAAGGAAGGCAAGGGCCGCGCCTGGCTGGACCAGCAGAACGACGTCACCGTCAAGGACGTGAAACTGGCGCATCAGGAGAACTTCCGCTCGGTCGAGCATCTGAAGCGCTACACCACTCTTGGCATGGCCACCGACCAGGGCAAGACCTCCAACATGGGCGGTCTGGCAATCATGGCCGAACTGGCGGGCAAGCAGATCCCCGAGGTCGGCACCACCATGTTCCGCCCGCCCTATACGCCGGTGTCCTTTGGCGTGATGGCCGGCCGCTCGGTCGGCGAGGAGTTCCGCCCCACTCGCAAGACCCCCAGCCACAAATGGGCTGAGGAGCAGGGCGCGGTATTTGTCGAGGTGGGCCAGTGGCTGCGGGCGCAGTGGTTCCCCAAGGCGGGCGAAACCCATTGGCGCCAGTCGGTCGACCGCGAGGTGCTGCAGACCCGCAATTCGGTCGGGATCTGCGATGTGACCACGCTGGGCAAGATCGACGTGCAGGGCAAGGATGCGGCGGCGTTTCTGAACAAGATGTATGCCAATGCCTTTGCCAAGCTGCCGGTGGGCAAGGTCCGCTATGGTCTGATGCTGCGCGAGGATGGCATTGCCTATGACGACGGCACCGCCGCGCGCTTTGCCGAGGATCATTTCGTGGTGACCACCACCACCGCCAACGCAGTTCTGGTCTATCGCAACATGGAATTTGCGCGCCAGTGCCTGTTCCCGGATCTGGATGTGCAGCTGATCTCGACCACCGAGGCCTGGGCGCAGTTCGCGGTGGCGGGTCCGAATGCCCGCAAACTGCTGCAAAAGGTTGTGGACCCCGAGTTCGACATCTCGAACGAGGCGTTCCCGTTCATGGGCTGCGGTGAAGTCACCGTGGCGGGCGGTTGCCGGGCGCGGTTGTTCCGGATCTCCTTCTCGGGCGAGCTGGCCTATGAAATCGCGGTTCCGACCCGGTATGGCGATGCGATGATCCGAAAGCTGATGGAAGCGGGCGAGGAGTTCGGTGCTGTGCCTTACGGCACCGAGGCGCTGGGCGTCATGCGGATCGAGAAGGGTCATGCAGCAGGCAACGAGCTGAACGGGACCACTTCCGCGTTGAACCTCGGCATGGGCCGGATGGTCAGCAAGAAGAAGGACTGTATCGGCAACACCTTGAGCGAACGCGAGGGCATGAACCGGGAGGACGCGCTTAAACTGGTTGGTTTCAAGCCGGTGAATGCATCTGATCCGGTGCCGGCCGGGTCGCACCTGATGAATGCGGATGGCGAGGTCAGCGCCGCCACTGATCAGGGCTATATCACCTCAGCCGCCTATTCGCCTGTGCTGGGCTGCGCGATCGGGATCGGGTTCCTGAAAAGCGGCGATGCGCGCAAGGGCGAGGTGATCCGCGCGGTCAACCCGCTGGAAGGCAAGGAAACCCGGGTCGAAGTTGTCAGCGCGCATTTTGTGGATCCGGAAGGGGAGCGTCTCCGTGGGTAAGTTCGATAATCATGGCCTGAAAGCCATCTCTCCGCTGGGCAGGCATGAACCGCAGGTGGATGCCTTTGCCGGGCTGCTGATCCGGGAAGTAACGGACCGGACGCTGGCCTCCCTGGCCGCGCGCCAGGGCAACGAAGACGCGGTGAAATCCGCGGCTGCGTCCTACCTGGGCGGGGCGCTGCCTGAGGTCGCGGGCTGGGCCGCCAGCGGCGACTTTGCCGCTTGGTGGATGGGGCCGGATCTGTGGATGGTCTCGGCGCCGCATGACAGCCATGAGCTGCTGGCGGCTGAGCTGAAAGAAGCGGTTGGCGATGCGGGCTCTGTGGTGGAGCAAACCGACGGCTGGTGCCGTTTCGACATGGAAGGCAGCCGCTGCTTTGATGTGCTGGAGCGGCTGTGCAACGCCAATATCCGCACGGGCAAAGCGGGCGAGGCCACCCGCACCTCAATGGAGCATCTGGGCGTTTTCCTGCTGTGCCGCGAGCCCGGGCAGCGCTATTCCATCGTGGGGCCGCGGAGTTCTGCGGGGTCGCTGCATCACGCGCTGGTAGCTGCTGCGCAATCAGCGATTTGAGACTCTAGATTGGGGAATTTGGCAGGCGCACCCGCTTAGGGGGCGCCTGTTTCCTTTGGCGGCAGCACCAGAAACTCCGCTGCGGCGGGGCTGGCAGCCCAGTCCTTGCAGGCTTGGACGAATGCGCTGGTGATGTGGCGCGGGTTGGTGCGGTTGTAGCCCACCGCCAGCGGCAACGGCGTGCCGCCGTCAGCGATAGGGCGGGTAACCAACGGCTGGCCGCCATAGCTGAGGCCGGTGGCCGGGCGCATGTTCAGAATGGCACAGCCGTGGCCGGCCGCCACCATGGCGCGCACCATTTCGGTGGTGTTGGCTTGCACTATGGTCTCCGGCCGGCGCCCAAGGCTGGCAAACAGGCGCAGCTGATAATCAGTCACCATCGGACGGTTCAGAGCGATCAGCGGTTCCGCGGCCAGGTTGGCGAGGCTGAGAACCTCATTCTGGGCCAGCGGATGGCTGGG
The DNA here is from genome assembly GCF_001593695.1 of Leisingera sp. F5. NCBI lineage: Bacteria > Pseudomonadati > Pseudomonadota > Alphaproteobacteria > Rhodobacterales > Roseobacteraceae > Leisingera > Leisingera sp. F5. The sequence continues at coordinate 198,496 of NZ_LUKH01000008.1, forward strand.
ATGGAGCAGCGCGTAGGGCGGCGCCTGCAGCAGCACCTCGTAATCTATTTGCGGATGGCTTCCGTCGGGGACAAACAGGATCGCGTCATAGCGCCCGTCCTGCAGGCCCGCCTGGGCGGCATCGTTGTGGCACTCCTCCAGCTCCAGCGTGACCTGATGCCGGGGCGCCAGAAAAGGCGCGAGGATCTGCGGCAGGAAACCGGGAGCGACGGGTGCGTAGTAGCCCAGGCGGAAGCTGCCGGTGAAGTCCTGCTTCAGCTCGGCGCCTTCGGCCAGAAGGGTGTCGTAGTCCTCCAGCAAGCGGGTGAACTTGCGGGTCATTTCGCGGCCTGCGCGGGTGGGTTCAATGCCGCGGGCGCGGTGGCGGGTGATGAGCTGAAGCTGAAACTGCGCCTCAATATGGTCGATCGCGGCGGAAACGGCGGATGCCGCCACATTCAGCTCCTCTGCGGCGCGGCTGATGCTGCCGTGCTGCAAGGACGCGGTGAAATAGCGCATGGATTTGAGCGTAACGGGCATCTCTTCCTCGGAATTTCAGATGAAGATTACCGAAATAATCTGTTTTTCAAAGATGAAAATTCGCGCCAGGCTGAGGTGACCCAGAAGGGAGGGATGACGATGAGCGACCAGGGCTTGAAAGGCTGGAACCACCTGCCGGCGCTGCCGCTGCAGACCTCGCCGTTGTTTCAATGGCCGCCGCGCCCCGTTGCGGCGCTGAAATGGTGGCTGAACGGCTGGTTCTTGATCTCTGAAAAGCTGATCATCGCGGCGATTGCGCTGATCTCTTTCTACTGGTTTCAGCCGCCGCTGGAGGAGAGCCAGAGCCTGTCGCTCAACTGGATTGTGCCGATGTATCTGCGCAATCTGGTGCTGATGGGCGGCGTGGCCGGGCTGCTGCATCTCTATTTCTACGGCTTCACGGCGCAAGGGAAGCGGCTGAAGTACGACCCGCGTCCGCTGATGAAGAACGGCCGCCAATTCACCTTAGGCGGGCAAATCCGGGATAACATGTTCTGGACGATGACCAGCGGCGTGTTTTTCTGGACCGCTTATGAGGTGCTGATGTTCTGGGCGATGGCCAATGGATATGCGCCGGTGATCACCTGGGCCGCAAACCCGCTGTGGTTCATTGCGCTGTTCTGGCTGATCCCGATCTGGGAGAGTTTCTACTTCTACTGGATTCACCGGCTACTGCATGTGCCGTTCTTCTACAAACACGTTCATGCGCTGCATCACCGCAACATCAACGTCGGCCCCTGGTCCGGCATGTCGATGCATCCGGTGGAGCATCTGATCTTCCTCGGTTCGGTGCTGATCCATTGGGTGGCGGCGGCGCATCCAGTGCATATCCTGTATCATCTGCAATTCAACGCGCTGACTGCGGCAACCACCCATACAGGGTTCGAGGGCTTGCTGATGAAGAACAAGAACCGGCTGAATCTGGGTGCCTTTCACCACCAGATGCATCACCGGTATTTCGAGTGCAACTATGGCTCGCTTGAGGTTCCCTGGGATAAGGTTTTCGGCTCGTTCCATGATGGCACGGTGGAGGCGGATGCGGTTATGAAGGAGAGACGTAAACAGATTATGGCTGATCAGCCGGGCTGAACGGTGTCCAAGAAGTTCGTAAACACTTGGCGGGCGTTTTCATGCATAGCGCCTTGGATGGTATCAAATCTGGATTGGAACCTGTCCACCCCGTCTTCGCCCAAAGCTGCAACAAGTGCGTTGCGGTAGGCCGGAATCGCGTGCCAGTTCCTGATGGTGTCTGCTTCGGCTTCAATATGGAATTGCATTGACCAGGCATTCGAATTGATGCGCATGGCTTCGACCGCGCACTTGGGAGAACTGGCAAGAACAGTTGCGCTCTCGGGTGGTTGTGCAACTTCAACGCCATGCCATTGCAGAACCGGAAGGCTGTTCGGCAGGCTCTTGAGCAAGGGATCCATCAATCCGGATGGGGTCAGTTCAACCTGTGTCACACCGACATCAGCCGTTGGGCGCAAGGGGCCGCAAGTGCCGCCAAGCGCATCTGCCAAAAGCTGATGTCCAAGGCACAGGCCGAGGTAAGGTTTCTGCAATTCTTGTACCCAAAAGCGTATGGCCTGCTTTTCAGCAGCAAGCCAAGGGTGCTCGGCTACGTCCCAGACATCCATTGGACCGCCCATGACCCACAAGGCGTCAAAAGCGGCTAGCTGTTCCCGGTCCGGGATAGGTTGGTCTTGGTCCAGCTCAATCGTTGTCCAGTCAATGCCCGCTTCGCGCATCATGCCGCGGAAAGATCCGGGGTGCTCGCAATTGAGGTGCTGAAAAACCAGAAAACGCATTTCGGCCTCATGCTGACGGAATTGGACGGTTGTCCTGGACCCGGAACAGGTTCACCTTGCGGCGCTCTTCCTGCGGGGTGACGCCAAAACTGTCGCGGTAGTGCTGCGATAGGGTTGAGGAAGTGGCATAGCCAACTGCATTGGCGATCGAGGTGATGGAATCCCGGGAGTACATCACCAGCTGCCGGGCCGCGTTCATTCGCAGTGTGCGGTAATAGATTGCCGGGCTTTGCCCGGTGGCGGATTTGAAGCTGCGTTCCAACTGCCGCGGAGAGACGCCGATTTCGCTGGCAGCGTCGCGGATCGACACCGGATGCTCCAGGTTGTCGGCAAAAAGCTCCACCGCCTTGGCCACCGGCGGCGGCAGGCTGTCGGCGGTGCTGTCGGTCTTGAAGGCGGGGATCTTCTGTCGCACGCCCTCGGCCCGGACCATCGGGTGCTGGAACCAGCAGGCAACCTCGGTCATCACCGCGTCGCCCATGGTCTGCTCGATCAGTTTGAGCGAAAGATCGAACATTGCCGCAGCGCCGCTGGCGGTAAAGCGGCGGCGGTCCAGAACGATGACATCGTCGACGGTGGCAAGCGATGGGAATTCCGCGCTGAAGGCAGCCTTGTAGCACCAGTGGACCGAGCAGCTGTGCCCGTCGAGCAGGCCGGAACGGGCGAGCGGGAACACCCCGCCGGAAACCGCACCCATGGTGGTGCCGTGGCGGGCCAGGTGGCGCAGCTTGCCGTTGGAGCCCTTGGGGTCTTCAAACTTGCCTTGCGGACTGGACAGCAGAAACAGCGTGTCGATGTCCTCGGCCTGATCCAGGGCGCAGTCAGGCTGAAAGGCCACATTGGCAGAGGCATTCACGCCGGCGCCGGTTTCCGAGACCAGTTTCCAGTGAAAGGTTTCAGTGCCGGCAATTTCATTTGCGGCCCGCAAAGGTTCGATCGCCGAGGTTAGGCAGGCCATTGGAAAGCCCGGAAAAATCAGGAAGCCAAGTGTCATGGTGTTATCGCGCTGCATAAGGTGGATATTAGCTTGCGAAGAGAGATTCGCACAGCGGCGAAAGGTGCCTGCGCCGCCCAGGAAGGAAAACGGCGCAGGCGGATCTGCCAAAGCAAGCAGATCCTAGTTCTGCAGGTAGGCCTCAAGCGAGTCATCCAGAGCGTCTTTCCACGGGGTGTGGTGGACAGGCGCCATGGTGCCGGTGATAACCGATTTGTAGGAGTTGTTGCGGAAGGCCATGATGTCCTGGGCCTTGTGGCCCTTCCATTCATAGAACGCCTGGCAGGCGCCGGCCACGTCGAAGGTCGGGTAATCCGTCTCTTCGATCAGTTCCAGCACATAGTCGCCTTGGTACTTGATCGCGTACTTGACGTCATCCGAGGCCTCTTCGCGCGCTTCACGCTCCTTCACGTCGGCCAGCAGGGTGTCCTTGTCCGCGGGGATTTCGATCTTGCCCATGATCGCGTCGCGGACCCACCAGGCCTGGGCGTCGAACATGTTGAAGGTGAACCACTGATCCTGCATGCCCAGATAGAACATCTTGGGGTTATTGGCAAAAACCACGCCCTTATACAGATCAGCCGAGGCAAGGCGGTTGGCGGTTTTCAGGCGCAAATCGTCGGGCAGAAAGCTGAAGAAATGCTTGTAGCCGGTGCAAAGGATGATTGCGTCAACTTCCTTTTGGGTGCCGTTCGCGAACGTTGCGGTGTTGCCGTTGACCGACTCCAGCGCCGGCACTTCGTCCCAGTTGTCCGGCCATTTGAAGCCCATCGGAGCAGAGCGGTAGGAGGTGGTGATTGATTTGGCGCCGTATTTCCAGCACTGGGAGCCGATGTCTTCGGCCGAGTAGGAGGCGCCGAGGATCAGGATGTCCTTGCCCTTGAACTCACGGGCGTCGCGGAAGTCATGGGCGTGCAGGACGCGGCCGTTGAAGGTGTCAAAACCCGGGTAGAACGGCACGTTCGGGGTCGAGAAATGGCCCGAGGCGCAGATCACATGGTCGAAATCTTCCTTGTAGGTGCTGTCCTTGGCGTGATCGTGGACAGTGACGGTGAAATTGCCCGCATCCTCGTTGTACTCGACCCAGCGGATCGGCGAGTTGAAGCGGATCCATTTGCGCACGTCGGCCTTTTTCACCCGGCCTTCGATATAGTCGAACAGCACGGCGCGCGGCGGGTAGGATGCGATCTGCTTGCCGAAGTGCTCTTCAAAGGAATAGTCGGCAAATTCCAGGCCTTCCTTGGGGCCGTTGGACCACAGGTAGCGATACATCGAGCAATGCACCGGTTCGCCGTTATCATCCAGCCCAGTGCGCCAGGTGTAGTTCCACAGCCCGCCCCAGTTGTCCTGCTTTTCAAAGCAGACGATCTCCGGGATTTCTTCGCCTTTGTTGGCGGCGGATTGGAATGCGCGCAGCTGAGCCAGGCCGGAGGGGCCGGCGCCGATGATGGCAATTCGTTTCTTGGTCATGTGGCTCTCCCATTGGTACGGACCAATATTTACATTTGGTTCTTTTGGTCTGATCCAATTAGGTCCAAAATTGCACCGCAGAGTCAACATATTTTCACTGAAGGAATAAGATTTTTCACTGATTGGACTGGCGGGGAAGAGAATTGTTGTTAGGATTCAAGCCATGAAGACGACCAGTTTTGTACACCAGCTGACGGCCCGCGCGGCGCTGCCGCGGCTGTCGGTGGGAATGACAGAATCAGTGAATATCGGCTTTCTTGGCCCGCTTTCGGGCCCGGTGGAGAGCTGGGGGCTGCCTGGATTGAACGGTTGCCGGATCTGGGAAGACGGCCTGAACAAGGCCGGCGGGGTGCTGATTGGCGGCCGCCGCTACCCGATCCGCATCCATTCCTATGATTGCGGCTATGACCCGGAACGCTCGTTGGAGGGCGCGGTGGAACTGGTGCAGAAGCATAAGGTCAAGCTGATGCTGATGCTGGGCGGCGATACCTTTGCGCCGGTGCGCGATTTTCTGATGCGCAACAAGGTACTGACCTCGACGCTGCTGCCATCCGATTTGTCGCCCGATACGCCCTATCTGATCGCGCCAAGCGAAGCGCACCCGATCCAGAACGTGACTGGCGTGGCCTGGCTGGCGGAAAACAAGCCGGGTTTGAAAACCGTGGCTTTATGCAGCCAGGCAGATCTGCTTGGGAAGCCGTCGCGGGCGGTTTACCGCGCAGCGTTTAAGGCCGCAGGCAAAACGATCCTGCGCGAGGTGGAGTATGATCCCGGTGCCAGCGATCCGGGGCCGGTGGTAGGCCCGATGCTGGAGAGCGGCGCAGATATCCTGTGCTGGTGTTCGTCTTATGCGCCGATGGTGCATGCGATGACGGAATATGCCTATGCCAAAGGGTTTAAGGGGCAGATCATCAGCTGCACCATGGATGGCTATGATCAGCTGGTGGAGCGGACGTCGCCCGAATTCATGGAGGGCGTGGTTTTCCAGTTTCCGGATTTTGACGATCCGCTGCTGCGGGAAAAGGCGTTTTTCTTTAACCGCCCGCATGTGTTCTACAAGGAATACAACCGCCGCTTTCCAGGCAGCTGGTCGGCGGTAAGCTGGGAGTATGTGGCGATCCTCGACATCTGGCACAGCGCGGTGGAGAAGGCTGGTTCTGTCGAACCTCCATCGGTACTGGCAGCGATGAAACAGTTGGGCCATGTCACTCACGCGTTTGGCCATGCGGAATGGTGGGGTGAGGATATTTTCGGTATTTCCAATGCCTTGGTCGGTGATTGGCCTGTCGTGACCATCCAGGAAGGCAAGGCGCGGATTGCCGGTTTCAAGTCGATCCCCGGCTGGCTGGCGCAGCATTCCGCTTTGCTGAAATCCGAAATGGCGGCATTGGGGCAGCTGTGGCACCAGCGGCTGGAAAGCGATGCGCCTGGCAGCGAGGTCAGCTCACGCGCAGTGAAGGGCTGAGCGGGCGGGGCCCGGCCGGGCTCAGACCTCCTTCAGCAGCAGATTCTGCTCGTCGATCAAATGCAGTTTGATAAATTCCATCGCGGATTCCACATCGCGTGAGGCGATGGCGTTGAACAGCGTGTTGTAGCGTTTCTGGTATTCCTGCATCCGCTGCGGCGTCAGGTGGCGGCGGCGCAGCGCAGTGCGGTAGGACAGGCGGCAGGCCTCGATTGTCAACTCATAGCAGGAGTGCAGCAGGGGGTTGCCGGTGCCCTCGGCAATCTTGCGGTAGAGATCTTCCTCCGCCTCGATGAATTCCCCCGGATCAGTGCGCACGGCCTCGACGCGGGAGAGGATCTGGTCCAGCTCCTCGATCTGGCGCGGGGTCATGTTGATCACTGCAAGGCGCACCAGTTCTGGCTCCAGAATGCCGCGTACCACCAAATGATCCAGCGGCGAAACCTCTTTGGCCAGTGAAGAATAAGATGTTTCGGGTTTGGGATCAGAGCGGAATTTGACAAAACTGCCGGACCCGGGGCGGCGATGGATCACGTCCTGGCCTGTCAGCACGTCCAAGGCTTCGCGCACGGTGTTGCGGGCAACACCCAGCTCCGAGGCCAGCGTGCGTTCGGACGGCAGGCGGGTATCGACCGGGTAGGTGCCTGCCTTGATGCGGGCAAACAGCGTGTCGATCACGACTTGCACCGTGGCGCCAACCGAATGGGTGGTCAGGATTTGCGAGGTGGTGTCTTCCGCTGAGCTCATGGTCTGTTTTTTCCGGGCCGGAGGGGCGGGGGAATCCCCTGCACCTGATCGCTGTGACAGATGTGCAATTACCCGCTTTGACGGCCTCAATGCAACCGTCTGACACAGCTGGGATTGGTCTTAAGGCTAACGATTCTTCTGCCCGGCGGCAAGAAAGTTGGAAAAAATTGGTTCTTAAATTGGTTGCGCGGGCGTTTGGATAACATGTGCCGCAAGATCATGTTTTTGTGTCGTTTTGTGGGTGAATTTTGCCGCATATCCAAGTGAGTGGTCTTGTATTGGTGCCTTTTTGGTTCGCGACATGAAAGAAAATTTCTTTGCGGTGAACCGACTCGCTGCTAGCCTTGGTTCTGGGTGGGGCCAATTTGTCCCAACTGGTTCAGTCGTGTTGAGCTGAAATCAAGGGACGCCAGTGACAGGGACCGCATCCCGCAGAACACACCGCCGCAAAAACAGGCGGGTCCGACATGGGAGAAGAAAATGATTTCCAAGATCGTGAAATCGGGGCTGACCCGGAGGACGTTCCTCAAGTCGACAGCGGTCACCGCGATGAGTACCGGGCTGCCGGCCGCGTCACTGGCGGCGGGCAATACCATCAGGATCGGCTTTCTGGCGCCATTAACCGGCGCAGTTGCAGCCTGGGGCAAGCTCGGGCTGGACGGTTGCCAGATCTGGGCCGAGCGGGTGAATGCCGCGGGCGGCATCAAGCTGGGCGATGGCAGCTATGACGTCGAGTTCGTAGCCTATGACAACGAATACGATCCGGCCAAGGCGCGCACCGGGGCCACCAAGCTGATCCGCGAGGACGGTGTGAGCTTTATCATGATGCTGGGCGGTGACACCTGGCCCGGTGTGCAGCCGGTGGCGGACAAGACCGGCATGCTGTTCTCGACCCTGCTGCCGTCAGACTTGTCACCCGAAACAAACACGCTGATTGCACCGGCTGAGGTGCACCCGATCTACAATGTGACCGGTGTGGAGTGGCTGGCCGAGAACAAGCCGGAGCTGAAGACAGCGGTGATGTGCGCGCAGGACGATGCGCTTGGCCTGCCCTCGATCGCGACCTATCTGGCGGCCTTTGAGGCGGCAGGGATCGAGATGCTGGACGCGCCGCTGCTGTTTGACCCGGCAACCACGGATTTTGCACCGGTGGTGACCCGGCTGATCAGCAAGAACCCGGATATCGTCTGCCTCGACACCTGCTACAGCGACTATGTGCATCCGATTGCCGAGCAGCTGTTCCAGCAGGGGTTCAAGGGGCAGATCATCTCTTGCACCGCGGATTTCTATGACCAGATGATCGCCAAAACGTCTGAAGAGTTCATGGAAGGTTTCGTCTTCCAGTTCCCGGATTTTGACGATCCGGCGCTGAATGGCGACAACATCAATTTTACTGATCCGAACGGGTTTTATGAGGAGTTCAATACCCGCCACCCGGGCCAATGGGGCGCGGTGAGCTGGGAATATGCCTCGATCATGGATCTGTGGAAGGCTGCAGCAGAGAAAGCTGGATCGGCTAGCCCGGATGCGGTGGCAGCGGCGATGAAAGAGGGCAAGGGCAAGCATGCCTTTGGTGACGCGGATTGGTGGGGGACTGAGCTGTTCGGCATCGACAACGCGCTGGTCGGCGACTGGCCGGTGGTGGCGATCGAAAGCGGTAAGGCCAGGATCAAGGATTTCCGCTCGATTCCTGACTGGTATGCGAAACACGGTGATCTGCTGATCAAGCACATGCAGGCCTATGATCAGATGTGGGATCAGCGCAGCTGACCTTTCAGCCAGGCCATCCCGCGGTGCGGGCCAATTCCCCGCACCGCAGACCGATTGAATAAAGAGACAATCCGATGCTGGACCTTCTGGCGCAGACCGGCCTTAACGCCGTGTATGCTGCGAGCTATATTTCCCTTGTTGCTGTGGGGCTTGTGCTGATTTTTGGTGTCATGGGGGTGATCAACTTTGCCCATGGCGAACTGTTCATGGCGGGCGCCTATGCGATTGTGGCGCTCTATGCAGAGCTGCACGTGCCGTTCTTTGTCGCAGTTGCCATTGGCCTGTTGTTTGTCGGTTGTCTGGGCCTGCTGATGGAAAAGGCGCTGTTCAGGCCTTTGAAGGACAATCCACTGGGCGGGCTGGTCGCTTCGATCGGGTTTCTGATGATCCTGCAGGCGCTGGCGGTGATGGGGTTCGGCGTGCGGATGGTGCATATCCCGCCAGTGACGCAAGAAGTCATCGTGTTCACGGAGAAGGTGCGGCTGCCAGTGGGGCGGCTTTATGTGATCATCGCCGCAATCGTGCTGCTGTCGGTGCTTTGGTACTTTTTGAAGCGGACCAAATTCGGCTGGGCGCTGCGCGCATCAGCCCAGGATCCTGAAGCCGCGGCGCTGCAGGGGATTTCAATCACCATGACCGCGCGGATTGCCATGTTCATCGGCGCCGGTCTGGCCGGGATTGCCGGGGCGTTGACCGCGCCGCTGGTTTCGGTCAACCCGCATATGGGCCATTCGGTTATTGTCACTGCCTTTATCGTCATCATCGTCGGCGGGGTCGGGTCGCTGGAGGGGGCCATCGTCGCCTCGGTGGCTTACGCGCTGGTGCATACCTTTGTGACCACTTTCTATGACGGCGTGCTGGCTGACATCGTCGGGCTGTCGCTGATGCTGGTTGTGCTGATCGTGAAGCCGACCGGCCTGTTTGGGAGTGCCGACCGTGCCTAAGTTCCTGATTTGGGTCGCGGCGTTGGCCGCGCTGATTGCCCTGCCGCATGGGCTCAGCTTCTCGCAGCAGGAAATCCTGGTGTTCCTGACGATCAACGTGCTGCTGGTGGCCAGCTACCGGTTGCTGACTCTGACTGGCGAATGGTCGCTGGGCCATGTGGTAATCATGGGGGTGGGGGCTTATTCCTCGGCCCTGCTGACCAAAAAACTTGGCGTTTATGTGCCGGTTTCGATGCTGCTGGGCGGGGTGATTGCGGCGCTGATTGCGGTGCTTCTGTCGTTCCCGCTGTTCCGGATGAAAGGGTTCTATTTCCTGATCGGATCGTTCGCGGCGGGGGAAATCATCCGCCTGTTGTGGAAGCGGTTCCGGGATCCGTTTGGCGGCGCCAAGGGGATCAAGGGGATCGACCCGATGCCGGATTTCTCGGTCGGGTTCTACCAATTCGATTTCTTCGAGCCGACCTCCTACTACTATTTCGCGAGTGCCGTTGTGGCGGTCTGTCTGTGGATCCTGTGGCGGATCGAGAAGTCGCCCGTCGGCCTCACCTTCCATGCCGTTCACTGGCAGGACAAGCTGGCGCAGGCTTCTGGCGTGAATGTGCGGGCCTACCGGACGCTGGCCTTTGCCATTGCTTCGGGTTTTGCCGGGATTTCCGGCGCATTGCTGGCGCATTACATTGGCACCATTAGTCCCAATGCCTTTGATATAGACCTGATGGTCTATGTGCTGACCTGGGCGATCGTTGGCGGCACCGCCACGTTCTATGGGCCGATCCTGGGCTGCGTGGTGCTGACCGTTGTCAACGAGATTGTACTAAGAGAACTCGGCCTCGAGCAGATGCGGCCGCTGATCTATGGCGCCATCATGATCCTGTCGATCCTGTTCCTGCCAAATGGCTTGGAAAGCATCGTGCAGAAATTCACTCAAAGACGTGCCGCAGGCGGCGCGCCGGAACGGAGCCCGGCAGAATGACGGATTTTCTGGAAGTCAAAGACTTGACCATGCGGTTTGGCGGCCTGACGGCGGTGGACAGCCTGTCGTTCAAGGTGGCGCATGGCACGATCCACGGCCTGATCGGCCCCAACGGGGCGGGCAAGACCACGACCTTCAACATGATCTCGGGCTTCTACAAGCCGACAGAGGGGCAGGTGCTGCTGCGGGGTGAGGATATCTCCGGCCTGCAGATGCATGAGGTGGCCCGGCGCGGGGTGGTGCGGACCTTCCAGCACTCGACGCTGTTTGCCGAACTGACGGTGCTGGAGAATGCGCTGGTCGGCACCCATATGCCGTTCCGCCCGAATATCTTTGCCGCGATCATCGGCTGGGACAAGGAGGACCGCAGCGGCGCTAAGGCGCGCGCCAAGGAAGCACTGGAGTTCTTCGGCCTGGATCATGTGATGCACGAGCGCGCGGGAGACTTGAGTCATGGTCACCAGCGGGCGCTGGGCATGGCGGTGGCCTATGCCAGCCATCCGGATGTGATCCTGCTGGATGAGCCGTTCACCGGCATGAACCCGGAAGAGACCCGGCAGATGATGGATCTGATGGAGCGGCTGAAGGCGGATGGCATCACCATCCTGATTGTCGAGCATGACATGCAGGCGATCATGGGGCTGTGCGACAACATCACCTGCATGAGCTTTGGCAAGTTCCTGGCCGAAGGCGGCCCGCAGGAGATCCGCAACCATCCGGCGGTGATCGAGGCCTATCTGGGAGGCGCGCGCCATGTTGCTTGAGATGAAGAGCATCGCCGTCAACTACGGCAAGATCAACACGATCCGGAACATCTCGATTGCGGTACCGGAGGGCAAGATCGTCACTATCATCGGTGGCAACGGGGCGGGCAAGACCACCACCCTGCGGGCAATGTCGGGGATGCTGCCGATCACCGCGGGCGAGATCACTTTCGAGGGCAATCGCATCGACCACCTGCCGGCGCATAAAGTGGTGGCAAACGGCATTGCCCATGTGCCGGAGGGGCGGCGGATCTTCCCGGATATGACAGTGGAGGAGAACCTGCGCACCGGGGCGTTTCTGCGCAAGGATGCGGATGGGGTGGAGGAGGATCTGGAAGATGTCTTTAAACGCTTTCCGCGGCTGCGCGAGCGGCGCACCCAGATGGCGAAGACCATGTCGGGCGGTGAGCAGCAAATGCTGGCAATCGGGCGCGCACTGATGTCCAAGCCGCGGCTTTTGCTGATGGATGAGCCGTCAATGGGGCTGGCGCCGGTGATTGTCGAGGAAATCGCCCGGATCATCGAAGAGATCAATGCCAACGGATTATCCGTGGTTTTGGTCGAGCAGAACGCCGAGCTGGCGCTGGAGATGGCCGATTATGCCTATGTTCTGGAAACGGGGAATGCAGCAATGGAGGGACCTGCAGATGAGCTTCACGGAAACGAACACGTCCGCGCCGCGTATCTGGGGCTTTAAGCGGGACGCGGAAATGCGGTTGGCGCGCGAGGCCGGCTGGTCCCGTGCCGACCTGATCTGGGAGCGGCTGATGGAGCGGGCGCTGGCTGAGGCCGGACAGAACCGCCCGCGCAAGGCGATGCGGCTGTTCCGGCTAGCAGATTTGCTGGCGCTGGTTGCTTTGCCGGCAAATGATCTGCGCCGCGCAGCGCCGCCTGCCAATCTGGCAAGGCTGCACTTCAGGGCCGGTGCGCTGGAAGAGGCGGAAAAACTGCAGGCCCGTGCATTGGCGATCTGGGCCAGGGCGGCGGAGCAGGTGGACGCCATGCAGATCGCACCGCGCAGCCGGTCATCGCTGTTTCATTTGCGGATGGAAGCACTGCACCGGGATACTTTTCATGCCAATTTGAAAACCCGGGTGGGCCGGATCGCAGCGGAGACTGGTGAGACCCTGCGCAGCCTGACCTCCGGCTGGCCGGTCGGCCACCGCCATGCCAGCCGCTGGCGCGGCGAAAAACCAGTGGTATTTGACGGCACGCGCAAGGTTCTTGGCGCCTGTTTGCTGCTGCTGGATGACTGAATGTACCCAAGTCAATAATGCCGGCATTCAGAAACCCGGGCCAGATGGTCCGGGTTTCTTTGTCTGCGCTCCTGCCGGGCTGGCGGCACGGCAACAAATTTCTTTCCTGTGGCGGTGAGGGCTTGGGAAAAAGTGGTAATGCCAGTAAAATAATTTTCGCGTGGTTTCTTGCGTCCAGAAAAGATTTTACGTATCGCCCGCTGCGCGCTTGTCAGAAGCCGTCCATAAGGAAGATAACACAGTGGCTAAACCCAAAGACGATAGCGACACAGTGGCAAATAACCTTTCTCAAGATCCGCACCGGGTCCGCGACGGCGCGGAAAAAGTTCTCGAAGTGGCCATTGGCCGCGAGGTCCGGTCGTTCCGGCGCCAGCAGGGCATCACGGTGGCCGACCTGGCCACATTGACCGGCCTGTCGATCGGGATGCTCTCTAAGATCGAGAACGGTAATACATCGCCGTCGCTGACCACGCTGCAGCTGCTGGCCAACGCGCTGAGCGTGCCGATCACGTCTTTCTTTCGCCGTTTCGAGGAAACCCGCGAGGCGGTGCATACCAGATCGGGCGAAGGCGTCGAAACCGAACGTGCTGGTACGCGGGCGGGGCATCAGTATCAGTTGCTGGGGCATCTGGGCGCCAATGCCTCCGGTGTTTTGGTGGAGCCTTACATGATCTCCCTGACCGAGAAGTCGGATGTCTTCCCGACCTTCCAGCATGATGGTGTTGAAATGCTCTATATGCTGGAAGGTGAGGTGGATTACCGGCATGGCGACAAGGTTTTTCCGCTGAAGCCCGGGGACACGCTGTTTTTTGACGCTGACGCGCCGCATGGGCCGGAACAGCTGATCAAACTGCCTGCGCGCTATCTGTCGATCATTTCTTATCCGCAGTCAAGCTGACCGGCGGCGGACCTCCCGCCTGTGCCGGAACATCTGAAGATGCCCCTTTCCAGTTGGGCCAAGCGCCGCGCCTAGCGCGGCGCTGTTGCGTTTGGCGTCTGGCTTGCCGCTTTTCACCCGCAGCGCGCGAAGCGCGCTGCCTGGCCCAACGCTGTAAAGAGGGCAGGCTGTGCCTGCCGTCTTTTGCTGGGGCGGGAGTGCCCTGGTTCAAAAAAAACTGCCGGGCCAGAGGCGGCGGCAGTCAGTGAAGCGGGCCTTAATGACAGGGGGTAGGGGCGGCCCGCCGGGTTCCTTCGGAATCAGTCGTCTGCCCAGATACCATCCGAGGTCGGGCTGCCATCGTCGAACTGCGACAGGTATTCCACCATCAGCGGGCGGTTGTCGATGAAGCCCTTGTAAGTTGCCAGCTCCTCCGGCAGGTCGCGGATCACCCGGTGCAGACGGCGGGCCCATTTCGGCACTGTGACCAGATCCTCAAACCGGATCAGGTAGCAGCGGATCGGGAACACCAGCGCGTTGGACCGGGGCAGGCGGAAAAAGGTCTGCAGCTCGACCCGCAGATGCTGCTTTTCGCCGATGTTCTCCATCGTCAGATCCTGCTTCATCACGCCCCATTTGTGGTAGTTCTCAGGGGAGGTGTCGAGAAGCGGATTGACGGTCATGGTCCAATTCAGGCGCCGGGCCGGCTGGCCCTGCTGAATGTTCAAAAGGAACTTCAGCGCACGCACGAAGATGCCCATTTCATTCGCCTTGGGCACCGGTGCGTGCCATTCAAAGAAGTTCATGCCGATGTCGAAATCGAGGCTCCAGTCCGCCTGGGTGGTGACCATGCCGGCATCCATCCACAGGTTGTCGTCGCGCTGGTCCAGCACAGCAAAATCGCCCTGGGTCTGGCGGGTGATGTACTCCATCGGCCCGTAGGGCAGGGTGCTTTCATCCAGGAAGGTGAAGGTATCGTCGATGCCCAGCGGCTTGTTCACCCAGCGCCAGCGGTTGCCGTCCTTGTGCAGTTCGAACAGATCCGGGTATTCGGCCGCCTTGGCTTCCATGATCAGCTCGACCAGATCCCAGCCGGCCAGCGTCATATGCGGCAGCGACTGGCAGCGCAGCGGGTCGTTGGCCAGCACGCGGGCACGGTCCTTCATTTCCGCCACATAGTGCTCGTCCACATCAAAGGTGCGTTCGAACACCGAGCCTGGCCGGTAGGATTTATGCGGCTCCATGTTGACGGAATACATGTAGCTGTCTTCGTGGAACGGGAAGGGGAAGCGTTTGATCGCCCAGTCCGAGTTCTTGAAGGTGAAATCGCCGTAGAAGGTTTCGTCGTTGAATTGGATAGTCATCTTTTTCTCCCTTAGCGGTCCAGAACCAGTGTCTTGCCTTCAAAGCGCGACACGCAGGGCATGATATGTTTGCCGCCGGCCTTTTGTTCGTCGTTCAGCCAGTGGTCGTAGTGCAGGAACTTGCCATCATAACCGACGACATTGGTTTCGCACTGGCCGCAGGCGCCGCCGCGGCAGAGATAGGGGGCGTCGACGCCCGCTGCTTCGATGGCTTCGAGCAGCGACTGATGTTCGCCGACCTGGATCACCTTGCCTGAAACCGCCAGCTTTACCTCAAACGGCTTGCCAGAGGCCGGCGCCAGGAACTCCTCGGAGTGAACCGCCTCGCGCGGCCATCCCATGTTCTCGGCCGTGCCATGCACCCAGTTGATCATGCCCTTGGGGCCGCAGACATACACATGGGTGCCCAGTGGCTGGGTGGCGATCAGGGTTTTGAGGTCGATCGCCTCGTCCTGGTCGTCATGATAGATATGCACCTTGCCCGGATATTTTGCTTCCAGCTCCTCGGCATAGGTGCCAAGCGAGGCGTTGCGCACCGAATAGTGCAGCTCGAACTGGCCGCCCATCATGGTGAGCTGATGCATTTGCGCCATGAAAGGCGTGATGCCGATGCCGCCGGCCAGCATCAGGTGTTTCTTGGCGCGCAGATCCAGCGAGAACAGGTTCACTGGATTGGAGATCACCATCTCCATGCCCTCTTTCACCTGGCTGTGCATGAATTTGGAGCCGCCGCGGCCTTCGTCGTCGCGGCGGACCGAGATGGTGTAGGCGCCGCGGTCGGCCGGATTGGACATCAAGGAGTAGGCGTTGAGCCGGGTGATATCGCCATCCTGCATCTCGACCACGGTATGGGCGCCGCCGGAGAACGTGGGCAAGTCGCCGCCGCCGGTGCGGACAAATTTGAAACGGGTGACAAGATCATTGATCGGTTTGACCTCAGCCACGGTGACATTCAGTTTTGCGGTGCCAGCACTCATTTGAACAGCTCCACTTTTTCGGGGATGTTGCCCGGATCCTCGGCATCCACCCGCACTCCCTGGAAGGCCGCAAGGCGGCGCGAATAGTGATCGCGCACAAACAGGCTGAGGCCGCAGTGGCTGCATTCAAACGGGTCGGTGGTGACGTCCTCGGTGATGCCCTTGCAGTGCACGCATTGCATGCGGCGTGCAGTGGAGCCGCGGTGCTCAGTCTGGATCGCGGTATGCGGAATGCCGGCCGTGGTGGCCTCGGCCATGGCCTGGCCCATCAGGCTCTCGGTGCCGGTCAGATAGACCTGGGTGCCCATATGGCAGTCCTGCAGGGCGCGGCGGATGCGGCTTTGCGCGGCTTCATAGGAGGGACCGGCGTAATACTGGCCAGCGCCCAGCTGTTCCAGCTGGCTGCTGTACTTGGTGCCGGTGTTCTTGGGGATGTAGATGACGTGGGCCTTGGCCCAGAAATCCTTGTCTGTGGCTTTGGCCAGGTCAAGGATCGCCTCTGCGCCTTCGGCGTCGGCAATCATCAGGTGGCCGCTGCCGGGACGGGCCTCAAGCTCGCCATAGACGGGGCGGCTGTTGATGGAAGGGGGGAATACGGTCTTAGACATGTGGGTCGCTTTTCCTGCAGTCCGGGTGAACGAAAGCAGGCGCCCCCAAGCGGGGGCGCCCGGGATCCGGATCAGCCCTTTGCGGTGCGGATCGATTTGTCCTTGTCATAGAAGGGCATTTCTTCGGCGGTGGCGGCAATCTCGGAGCCATCGCCATTGCGGACCGTCAGTTCGGTGCCAGGCTTGGCACAGGCGACCGGCATCCGGGCAATGCCCACGTTGTGCTTGTTGACCTCGGAATACATGCCGTAGGTGACAACGCCGATTTTTTCGCCGTTTTGCAGCAGGTCCGCGCCTTCGTCCGCCGGGGTGGTGCCTTCCAGCACGACGCCGTAGATCTTGAACCGCTCCTTGCCTTCAGCGGCATAGTGGTTTTCGGCGCCGATGAAGCCGGTCTTGCCCGGAGAAACAGTGAACTCCAGTCCCAGCTCCCACAGGGTGTCGCCGCAGGTCTCATCGTTGAACGGATAAGTCTCGGAGTTGTCGCCCGGGTAAAACAGCAGGTAGCTTTCGGTGCGCAGCAGGTCGAGCGTCGAGAACTGCACCGGCACGATGCCCAAGCCTTTGCCTTCTTTCAGGATGCTGTCCCACAGGTGAACCGCGTCCTTGGCCTGGCAGAAAATCTCGTACCCGCGCTCGCCGGTGTAGCCGGTGCGCGAGATCATCACAGGACAGCCGAATAGTTTGGTCTGGATGATGCCGAAGTAGGCCAGATCGCGGATGCCTGGGACGTATTCGGCCAGAAAATCCACCGCAACGGGGCCCTGCAGCGACATATCGTGCAGGTTGTCGTCGAAGATCACCGAGCAATTCTTGCCTGCGGCAACCGCGTTCAGCTGTTCCATGCCGGTTCCGGTGCCATGCACAACCATCCAGCTGTTCACTGATAGGCGGTAGATGATGCAATCGTCCACGAATTTGCCCTGATCGTTGAGGATCGAGGCGTAGGTAGAGCGGCCCGGCATGATCTTTTCGACGTTGCGGGTGGTGACCCGGTCGATGACCTGAGCTGCGTGTTCACCCACGACGTGGACTTTCTTGAGGCCGGACACGTCCATCAGGCCCGCCTTGGTGCGGA